>JAFDDT010000108.1 GCA_019310725.1 Deltaproteobacteria bacterium
GGAGATCAATCACCTGGGAGAGGCTCCCTGAAAAGTTCCCGGTATGATCAGAAAAGGCCTGGCCCTTTGTATCTTGAAAGACCGCCTGCATCATCCGCTCTTTCCCCTTTAACAGGGGATAATCGTCGTGGGCAGGATTGCCAATCGCCTCTTCAGGCGTGAGGGGCCGAGCAGAAACAGAAATCATTTCATCTTCGAGGGAATGCTTGAAAATGAGTTTCTTTACCTCTTGTATGAACCGCTCTAAAACAATACCCATTATTCTCCCTTTCCAAAGGGGCAGACCGGATACAGACACTCCGAGCACATTAGGCAGAGCCCCCCGTGCCCCAAACCAACGATATCCTGTCTGGTGATCATATCTCCAGACATTGCCCTTGGGAGAAAGATATCCAGAACTGTTGCCTTAAAATAGAAAACAGCGGCGGGTGTACCAAGAATGGGCACATCCCCGAGATAGGCCAGTGCAAACATGGCCCCGGGAAGGATCGGGGATCCGTACGATACCAGTGTGGCACCGGAGTGAATAATTCCATCAAGGGTAACATCATCTGCATCTACGGAAAGACCACCAGTTGTGATGATCACATCACACCCATCACGTGCCATTTGGCACAGTGCCTCAGATATTGCTTCTTTTTTGTCAGGACAGGTTCGATGAGAAATGATCTTTCCACCCAGGGATTCAACCTTGGGTGACAAGATATCTAACGAACTGTCTTTGATTCTCCCGGAGAAGACCTCGGCCCCAGTAGTAACTACTCCAACATTTTTTCTTGAAAAGGGAATAAGCTGCAGCAGAGGCCCCTTATTCCTGATTTCCTCAACCAGGGGCCAGAATTGAGATTCCTCTATGGAGACTGGTATAATCTTGGTGCCGGCCACGGTCATACCTTTAGAGCAGACAGTATTTTGATGAACGGTAGAGCAGATCATTTTTCCAGACTGATTCACAAATGTGAGAAGACCTAGGTTGATTTTTATCAGGCCAGGGATCTGGGCCTTAAGATCCACCCTTCCCTCACTTGGCCCCTCAAGGGTAAACCACTCTTTCTGGAAGGCCTCTGCCAAGACCCTGGCTGCATCGTCTTCGTGGATATAACCCCTATCAGGATCAAAAACATAGACCGAGTTTTTGCCCATATCTTTCAAGATCGGCAGATCATCAACCGTCAGGATATGGCCCTTTTTCAATGCAGGCCCTTTAGATTTTCCCGGAATTATCAGGGTGATATCGTGGGCCAGAGGTTTTCCAACTGCCTTTTCAATTGATAATTTCAGCATGAGCAATCACCTAACACGTTTGATCTCCTTCGAGCCTCTCCAAATCCCCTGAAGTATCAATATCCCGTGTAACCGAATCATTATGCCATGGGAGTCTTTTTACCGCTTCTGGGAATTTATGCATAAGATCCTTAAGACCCACATCTCCGGTAATGTGGTTGATCTCGTGTTTAAATCGATCGATATCAACAATGACCGGATGCCCCGTAGTGCCATTGAACACAGGGACAAGCATTCCCATCTTTTCCTCTAGAAATTTATTGATGAGGAAATTAATCGTCTGCGGGGCGAGAAAAGGAAGATCTGCGAGAGAGATCAATACCCCGCAAGCTTTCTCCTCATCGGTAAGACAGGTCAGACCCTTGTGAATGGAAGAGGACATTCCTTTCTCGAAGTTTTCATTGGTAACCAGTCGCCCCCCTCCCCATCGGCAAGAAAAACAATACCACTGGTGAATCCTTTTTCCGACTTTCAGACCTGAAGATGAAAATGTGTCCGTAATCCCCATGATAGTTTTCCGAAGATTCGGGGAAACTACCAGTACAAGCGGGGAGATGTGACTTTGCAGGTGCACCCTCAAGGCCCTCTCTAACAGTCTTTCACCTGTTGGAAGGAGGGCGAGGAGCTTTTCAGATCCAAAACGCTCAGAACCACCTGCACCGAGAACGACACCAGGAATGGGTTCCATTTATGCTCCTTTCAGGTTTCTTAAGGGTAATATGAAAAAGACATCCCTTCCCACGCTCAGGTTCTCAGCAAGGAAATCCTCTTTCCTTATCTTGGCGAGGATGTCTTTTGTTTTCGTTTTTATCGTAATGGTAATAACAGAATTATGAGAAATCTCCTCCACTATGGTTCCTCTGAATCTATTGATCCGAGGACCCGGAGGTTCATCTCTGCTCACATAGATGTCCTCCGGGGAGATTGCAATTTTGCTAAGGTTCTCCTTGTCCCAAACCGCTACTATGGTAAATCCTCCACAGTTCGCCTTGACTAATCCGTTTCCCAGGACCTCATAACCCCTACAATCAAAGATATTGGGTGATCCCAAGAAATCGGCCACTTTATACCCATTGGGACTAAAGAAAATCTCTTGTGGGGTTGCAACCTGTTCCAATCTGCCTGACTCAATAACGGCGAGGCGATCACCGATCTCTTCAGCCTCTTTGAAGTCATGGGTAACAAAAATGGTGGTTAGGCCGAGCTCTTTTACGATCCGCTTGAACTCGATCCTCAGATATTTCCTGGTCTTGATGTCAAGGCTGTTAAGTGGTTCATCCAATAGGAGCACACGGGGGGCCGGGGCAAGAGACCGTGCTAAGGCAACCCTTTGCCTCTCTCCTCCACTTAAATCCTTCGGGTATCTTCCCAAAAGATGGCCGATATTGAGCAAGGTGCACATTTCATCTAATCGAGCCTCAATCTGATTGCGGCCCCACTTTTTTGTTGATAATCCATAAATGATATTCCGCCTTACATCCAGATGGGGAAAAAGAGCCAGGTCTTGAAAGAGATAACCGATTTTTCTCCTGCTGATAGGAATGGTATCTGTGGGCTCACCATCGAATAGTATCGATCCTTCATAGGGAGCCAAACCGCAAATAATATTGAGCAGGGTTGTCTTGCCAGCACCTGTTGGGCCCAGGAGTACCAGAAGTTCCCCATTCGATATTGTTACGCTTATATCTCGGCAAACAAAATTGCTAATGTTTTTGAGCTCTATCGTTGGCATATTATCGCCATTTTCCGGTTAACCGGCGCTCCATAAAGATAAAGAATTTCTCAAAAGACAGACACATTACCGATAAAACGATCAAGCACACGATGATGATATCTACCCTAATCAGACTCTCTGCCCTCATAAGCAACGCCCCAATACCAGTGGGGATGGCCACCATCTCAGCGGCTATAATCACCCTCCAGGCCATACCTGCCTCCAACCTCAATCCGGTAAATATATTAGGGAGAGCGAGAGGAAGAAGTACTGTTTTTAATATTTCCATCCTGGATGCCCCGAGGATCTCTGCCGCCCTGATAAAGCCCTTGGGTACGGCTCTGATGCCGGTTATAGTGTTATAGAGCACAGGGAAGAAGGAACATATAAATATTATGGTGATGGGCAGCAGTTCTCCTATGCCAAACCAGAGCATCAAAATGGGCAGCCAGCCCAGGGCAGGGATGGGGTACAGGAGGCTGAATATGGGGTGAAGTGCCTTGTTTGTGGTTTCATTCCATCCCATCACGACCCCTAAGGTTACACCGGCAAGAGATCCTGTGAAAAAGCCGATCAAGACTCGAATCAGGCTACTCAGGAAATTATCAACCAGTACGCCATTGGCAATCAGGTGGCCGAATTCCTCTATGACCACAGAGAAAGGAGGGAAGAAAAACTGCCCGGGCACGAGATTCAATCGGGCTACCACTTCCCACAGAGCCAGGAATATGGCTACCGGCAGTATCTCCCATTGTCGCGTGATTTTTGTGAGCTGGTTCATCTCAGAAACCTCAAATCCAAGATATCTTCCGCGCTGAAGGCCTTTTTGATGTAGCCCAATTGATGGATGTAGTCTATCGCTTGTTGAACTGTGCTTGGACTGATACGGGTTGTGTAATCCAGCCTTGCCATTGACCGCAGCAAGACCTGGGGTGTGATCTCGAGCCTTGCCGCAACCTTTGGCGTTTTAAAGGGAAAGATCTGCTTCCCTGTGACTGACATTTGCCGAGTCATGATAGTTGCTGCCTCTGCGGGGTGCTCATTAACCCAATCAGTTGCTTTTTGGGTTACCTTTACCAATCCTCTGGCGATATCTGGATCATCTCTTATAAGCTCTTCCTTGACAGCCAATACGCTTCCCTGCATCTCAGGCCACACATCCCTGGTGATGAGCAGCATACTGAAACCAAAATCTTCCGCTATGGTGGCCCATTGCTCCGGGAGGAAGGCAGCATCAAGCTGCCCCATCTTGATGGCCAGGATCTGTTTGGGCGGGTTCATTCGTTTTACTCGCCGCAATATCATGCCCTCATCAAGGTCATGCATATCGATGACCCTGTGAAGGAGTACATCCACAGCACCCCCCTCTCTGACGCACCCAATGCGAATGCCCGGTTTCTCCAGGTCTTGGGTAAGCTTGATCTTCTTTGGATTGACCACGAGGCCATAGCCATGCCTGTGTGTTCCTGCAATGATCTTCAACGGCACCTTGCCGTTGGCATAGGCGTTTATGGCTGGTACCAGGCAAATATAGGCTACCTGGATGTCTCCCCGGGCCAATGCCGCGGCGAGAGCCATACCGGTTACGTAGCTTTCATAGGCTGACAGGGTGAGGCCCTCTTCTGCAAACCAGCCTTTGTATCGAGCAACATAAGCGCAGGCAGCGTGGTCCATAAACTCCACTGCCATGCCTATCTCCTTTGTTGTTGTGTGTCGGGTCTTTTCTTTGCCTTCGGAATTTGGAGACAGACTAAAAAGGCTAGAGAGAAATCCCAAGACCAAAACCACTGAAACCCTCTTCAGCATTTGCACCCTTTCTGACTTCCTCTCTGCCCTCATACCTTCCAGGTCTTGACTGTATGTTCCCGGGATCTTCTGACCTTAATAATCTCGGCCATGATGCTCACCGCTATCTCTTCAGGCGTTTCCGCTTTGATATTCAAGCCGATAGGTGCATGAATTTCTTCTAGTCGTTTTTTGGGGACACCTTTGGTTTGTAGATGTGAAAAGACCGTCTGATTCTTTTTCCTGCTGCCGATCATGCCAATATAGGCAGCATCCGTTTTCACTGCCCATTCGAGTGCCGTTTCGTCCTGGAGATGACCCCTTGTGACAATTGCGATGTACGAGGATTTATTTATGGTAAGCCTGGGGAAGGCCAGTGGGAAATCTTGAGCGATAACCTCATCTGCTTCAGGAAATCGCTCCGGATTGGCAAACTCCGGACGATCGTCGACGACCACAACCTTAAATCCCACCATCTTGCCCAATTTGGCCAGGAAAAGGGAGATATGCCCTCCCCCAAAGATATAGATACATGGCTCAGGAGCGATAGGTTCCACAAATACCTCCATATTTCCTCCACAGATCATGCCTTCCTCTGCCACCTCTTTGCCGGTAAGATCAAACCGCAAGACTGTGGACCTGTTTTTCCTCATGACTTTCATGGCCTCCTTGCACACCTGTGCCTCCAGGCTTCCTCCACCTACGGAGCCCAGAACAGTGCCGTCGCTTCTGATTAACATCTTTGATCCTATTTCCCTTGGGGTAGAGCCTTTGGCATTTATCACGGTAGCAACTGCGGCAATCTTTCCTTCAGATCGAATTCTCACGATCTCCTGAAATATGTCTTCCATATCAATACCTCCCGAAGCTATTCCCGAGAAATTACCTCTGCAACTGGCGGATGTACCTTGGCTTGACCCAAGACAACCCGATAGATCCGGGTATGTTTGGCAGCAAGAATCTGAAAGGCAATGTCCCTCGCCGCTGAGAGGTCAATGGTCAAATCCATCTTGTTAATAAATGGGATTATCCTTGCCTCAGCCGGGCTCCCTCTGGTCATACCGGAAGGGTGAAGCATGAGATTAACAATGGCGTCTGCTGAGACCGTTCCTCCCAAAGGAATCCCGGTCAATCTGGATGCGATCTCAGATCTAAAAACACTTTCCTCCGAGAGCTTACAACCTAACGCATCAATTCCAACCATGGCTATTACCAGAGTAGTGCATGGGGGAATTACCGGTTCATATTCGGGATTCGGTGCTTTCAGGGGCCTCTTGGAGGCCCCATCTGCCTCAACGACTACACAGTCCACCGGGCCCAGTTCAATTAACTTCGAGACCGATAATGGGCTAATCCCCTGGAGCTTACCTGAGTCAGCTAACAGCCCAGAGGCGATGGTGACGTGTCCTTTCCTGCTTGCATTTCTAATGATGTAATCAACAATCTCCTCTTCATCTCGGGAGAGGAAGAGCGAAGTGGTGTCAGATGGGGCAGGAGGGGATATCTTTGCGGTTGTAGTAGTAATGACAACCTTTTTATGGGCGACCAATTCTCGAGAAAGGGCAAACATGAGGGTTGTCTTGCCTCCGGCACCCACCAGGCTTATGACCTCCTTTGGTCTGATTTCGAAAGCCTCTTTGAGGGTATTGATAGTGGCAGCTGAAGTCAAATCTTGCCTTTCGATTCGTTGAACGCTCTATCGATTGAAATGAGATAATATCCCTTCCAGCACGGCACCACTCACAGCCCGTGCCTTATCGGAGATAGTATAGCAGTGCTCCTTGATCCCTCTGGGATCAATATCTCCTGTTTTCATTCCCTTCCACACACTGGTCCCATCCCGCAAAAGGCCTCTGATAACACCTTTGATTTCCGCTTGAACCTGCAACCCCTCAACAGAACCCACCACATCCCCTGCCTGAACTGGGTCTCCGATCTGCCGCACGGTTTCCAATGTCCCATCTGCAGGTGCCCTGAAAACCCGTTCAGCGGAAAAGCCGGCAATTACCCCAGGGATGCCCGTATTCTCCTCCGCTGCTCCCTTGGAAATAACCCTTCCCAGGTTATGGCCCCTGTTGGTCTCAATTACGAGGTGCACATCTCTACCAGCATAGAAGCCTGGCCCCAGAGCGATAACGAGCGGGGCATCAGTTATTCTTGTGCCCATATTCTTCTTGGCCAATATGCCATCTACCAGGATAGCCGGCTTCAGGAAATCCTTCACCTTGGCCTCGGGATCCACAATGATCGGTATCTTGCCAGTATCCCAAACCTCCGCAATCCGGCCATACGAGTCCACCAGTCTGGCGGTCAGCCCTTCGACTGTCTTTTCCCTATCATACACCGCCTCACAAAACGAGACCTCTCTCCGAACAGCCTGAGGGTGAGATATCTCAGTCATACATACCTTGAAATGGCACCTGTTCAACCGGTGAGCGATCCCGGTGGCCATCTCGCCCCCGCCTTTGATGAGAACAATAATGTTTTCTATAGACATCTTTTTTCTGCTTCCACCTTAAGAAAGAGGTGCCAGTCAACCGCCAAGACACGAGGTCCCTGGCCCACACCTGATTTTCAAAGAGTTTGTTTATATCTACATATATCGTAATCTTTACAAAGTATGATAATGTTCCTGCGATGTCGCACCAGGCGGGCACTATGATTAGATAATTTAGAATTTTTATTGACCATTTAATATTTTTTGTGCCTGCCCGCCATCGGCTTCGCCTTAGGCGAGGCGGGGGGGTCTTTGTGACTTAGCGGCTCAGTGTTTATAAGAAAAAGAGGCCTTGCATTTCCTTAACCAATCAAGGGCAGCGGTGGTCTGGGAAGCCTTGAAAGAATAGAGGACTTTTTGAAACTCATCGCTAACCTTCTCCCTTGAATTCTCTATCGCCCGTAGTTTTTCCTGTAGCACATCTATCTGTTTGTCAATAAGGGTAAGCCCTTCTTTGAGATGAAGCTCTCTAACAAAAAAGAGTTTTGCCAGGAATTCTATGCGTACATCACGCACATGCTCTACCGGGGAGGAAACCCAATCAAGGAATCTCTCTTTGCCTCTTGGAGAGAGTGAAAATATCTTTTTTGCCGGCCTCCTTTCCTGCCATTCCTCCTGTGATTCCACAACCCCATTACCTTCCAACCGTTTCAATAGGGCATAGACCTGGCTCATGCTCAGATCCCAGAACTGGTTCATCTTGATCGAAACATAGCCATGCAACTCATAGCCGTGTTTGGGTCCGGTCACGAGAATACCGAGAAGGGCATTTTCTGCTGATACCTTGAAGCTCATGGAGATCCGATGTTTTATTCTTATTTAGAATATTCCAAATTGGAATAAATATCAACACAAAACTATGCCTCAGGGACATCATACTTTTCTGTTGACGGTGATACCCTCCCTGGCTACGATTCACTCCATGGCACGAATGGCACAAGTAGTGGCTCCCGGCATAGCCCATCACATGATCAAACGGGGCAATTGTCGTCAGCAAACGGGCGATCCGCGAGGCACATCGGCGCTATACCCGGAGGGTGAATATTCAGATGGGGAATATCAGCTGACCTTGCGGGTACCAAGGAGTAAGCTATTTGATGGCTCGGAAAATTCTCAAAAGTAGGGATTTGACTGCCAATTACATTTCACTGGGGACCTAAAGACTTTTTGTGTCCTTCAATCGCTCCACGAAGAAGTTGAAGTTCTTTTGAAAGAGAGGAAATGTTTCTAATCAGTTTCTCCATAATCGGCACGAGAGCCCGCTCGCGATTTATTGCTCCTGCAGACTTTTCATTCGATACGTCCCTTGCCGTCGCGGCCGACTCTGGGGGGTTGTCTGGTAAATGCCCCTTTTGGCTCTGTTGGATGGTTAGTTGAGGTTCTTCTCCGGCCTGCTGCAACAGTGGCTCGGAGGTGTGGCTTCCCCCTTTTCTCTTACTACTCGGGGAGCTCATAGGGCTTGTGATCACTTGTAGGCAGCGGCTCCAGAAGCTCACCATATCCACCTCTTTCAATTGATCTCTTCCGGCTGACAAGAGGCGATCTCCCATTTGCCGGATGCGCTTGGAAGCGTTGCACACAGGGTACAGCGTTAGAAACGGCCTTTGCTGCCTAACAGCTTCAACTACTTTCGGATCCTGATAGATCATACCTAGGGTTGGGAGATCAATGCCAAGATATTTCACTGCCGCTGATTTGAACTTTCTGTACACTAGGGTGGCAGTGTCTGTATTCTTGCACTGGTTTATGACCACCTTTGCCTCTCCGGTGAATCCGTTCAGCCGGAGGACTTTCAGCAGGGCAAAGGAATCAGTCAAAGAGGTGGGTTCAGGGGTGATGACAAGGACAACTTCTGAGGAAGCCAAGCAAAAGGAGATAACATTTTTTGAGATGCCAGCAGACGTATCAAAGAGCAAAAAATCGTACTTGTTCATTTTTGAAAGGGTCTCGATTAGGGCTTTCGTACGGTCAGCCCTGAGGTTGGCCATCTCTTCCAAACCTGAGCTTGCGGGCAAGACATGGACTCTGTCCTGAATCTTTATGATGATATCTTCCAAATTCCGCCCGTTTAGGATAACGTCGGAAAGATCGTATTCAGACTGTAGCCCCAACAGGATGTTAATATTGCCCAGACCCAGGTCCGCATCAAAGAGGCAGACTCGGTAGCCATGGGTAGACAAATGGAGAGCCAAATTCAGGCTGATATTTGTTTTTCCCACCCCTCCCTTTCCGCTTGTAATGGTAATGACTCTACTCATAGGTATCCCTGAATCCTAACCATAAGAGGCAGCACCCCTTTAATAAGGGACTTCAGCGATCAAACCTCGCCGAGGCCGATCGGAAAGCGCACTGGCCCATGCTCTTCACCTGCAATTCACATGCCACTTAATTGTGGGGCTGCCTCTCGCCTGACGCATAGCGATCCTCAATCCCGACGACCCGGGAGCTCCTTAAGTGAAAGGCTCCTCAAGAAAGAAGTTCCTAAAGAATTCTCAGGGGGTTACCGATAAAATAATTTACTGAACTATTGAAGGGCGTTCCCCTATACACGGTTTAGAAACTACTATTTGAGGAGAACTCTGAAAATGGAACATCGGAATTGGCATCGCTTTTTCATGGAGCTGATGATCGGGTTAGCCACTCTTGGCATGATCGGGGGGTGTGATAGCGGTGAAAAGGCAGTAGATGAGATCACCGGGCACCGGGCTGTCAAGCAGTACCATAAATCGAAAAAAGATATCGAAAAGATAGCCGACCAACAGCAGCAAAGGTATAAAAGTATCCCAGATGATGATGACAAGGAAGACCGTGAAAAATAATGCCAGTGGCAGATCCTAGATGACGCAAGCATTAAGAGATCTTCGTTGCCAAACCAAATCCACAAAAGAATAAACCTGATAGTGACTGTGTATTTGCGGGACACGATAAATCGTAGTGAATTCAATGGGATAAAAACCCGTCATTTTTTAGTTATAGATATCCATCAAGCCTTTGGCAGACTTTCTTGTTTTATTCGGCGAGTCTCTCACTACAAAAGAACCCTGCACCTAATCGTTACAGCTATCCGGCATACCACACTAAGGCAGTCACCAATCATCCCTTATCCAGGTTGCAAAGTTCAGCGAGAGGCCCTGTATTGTCCCTCCCGAG
>JAFDDT010000109.1 GCA_019310725.1 Deltaproteobacteria bacterium
TATAGCAGCAGAACCATTTGTTGCCCCTGGAGGAATCATAATATTATTAGCCGAATGTAAAAAAGGGCTTGGAACAGATATCTTCTATAGTTGGATGAGATCCTTCTCTTCACCGCGTGACATGATAAACAGACTCCAAGAAGAAGGGTATCGAGCAGATATTGACCATTGTTATTTTTTGGCGCGTATCTTGGAAAAGAAAAATATCGTCATTGTTTCTGCTCATCCTTCTATGAGGAAAATAGGAAGTCCTCTTATTAAAGTTGCTTATTCCACGGAAGAAGCCATCGCATATGCACTGAATAAAAAAGGAAGGGATGCTAGCATCGCTTTCCTACCCCATGCTCAACGAATTATTCCAAAAATTGAGAGCGCCCAATTGAACTTATCATAGCTACTTATTGTTTCTATGTAACAATTGATCATATTTATGAAGAATTATATCAAAAATAGTGAGCTTTTGTTATCTCATGGTGATAGGAAACTAAGAGAAATAGCCCTTCACCTAATCAATGCCGCCCTGGAAGCATCCAGTCCTTATCAGGCCACGAAGAAGGTCGTACATCTTTCTGGAGATAAACTTCGCGTTGGTTCTCATACATATGATCTGTCAAAAAAAGGGAACATCTACGTTCTTGGAACAGGAAAGGCCACCTTTCCCATTGCCAAGGCACTGGAAGAGGTGCTTGGCGACAGAATCACGCGAGGGCTTGTTGTTTTAAAAAAAGGCCAGGCCGGAAGGCTTAAGCGAATTAAGGTCATCGAGGCCTCTCATCCCATCCCTGATAGCAATGGATTTCGGGGAGCCAGAGAGATGATGAATTTGGCAAACAGGGCCGCGGAGGGTGACATTGTCTTTGCCTGCATTACAGGAGGGAGTTCGGCACTACTGCCCATGCCAGTGGATTCGATCCGTCTTACTGAAAAAAAGAAGGTAAATCGATTACTCCTTTCCAGCGGGGCCTCTATCTTTGAAATAAACGCTGTGCGAAAACATCTTTCAAAGATCAAGGGGGGGCGTCTTGCCCTGGCCGTCTTTCCTGCAGAACTGATCAACCTTACGGTGTCAGATGTAATTGGTGATCCTTTGGACTATATTACAGGTCCCACGGTACCTGATACCTCCACATTCGAGGATGCTCTAAAAACCCTGCGAAAATATGATCTCCTAAGAAAGGTTCCTTCTTCGGTTCGGGCCTATTTAGAGGCAGCCGATCCCCGTAATGAATCTCCCAAGGATTTTGAGGGAATGCCATATCACAACTTTATTTTGACAAACAGCGATTCTGCCTGTAATGCAGCGGCTGCGGCAGCGGAATCACTTGGGCTGAAGCCAGTGATCCTGTCCACAATGTTTGACGGGGAGAGTCGCGAGTTGGGGAGAAACTTTGCCGCCATTGCCAGAGAGATTCGAAGATCTCATGGCCCTTTGAAACCACCGTGTGTGCTGATTGGAGGTGGGGAGACAACTGTTGCCTTGAGAAGTAACTTTGGAAAGGGGGGGCCAAACCAGGAGTTTGTGGTAAGCACCATCCTGAGCATGGACGGCCAAAAAAAGTTCACCGTTGTCGGGCTGGATACTGATGGGACTGACGGACCAACTGATGTGGCCGGAGCCATGGCAGACTCCACCACCCTTGCTACTGCAAGCGCCAGAGGGATCGATCTCCATCGATCATTGAAGGATCATGAGGTACTTCATGCCCTGATTTCTCTGGATGAGACCATCATTACCGGCCACACGGGCACGAATGTCAACGATCTTAAATTCTTTATCTTGGTTTGAGATTGGCAATAGTAGGTATAGTAGCCATCGAATGAAGCAAATCCCCTGTGAAAGGAGGTGAGGAACTTAGGCTAATGATAGGAAGATTTCTAAAGATTAACCAAAACAGAGAAAAAAAAGGAGGAACAAAAATGAGTTACAACAAAAAAAATCTTGTCCGGTTTATGTTTTTTTTGCTCGTCATCACCTTTACTTTGTTTGTGGGAGCTTCGCCTGTTCTCTCAAAAACAATTATCAAAATGGCTAATATTGATTCTCCCTTTTCACTAGATCTTGCCAAGACCAACGGGGAATTCAATTCTACTGACATAAAATGCCGAGCGTTTAAGAAGATAATAGAGACAGCCAGCGAGGGTAAATATGAAGTGAAAATCTTTCCGGCTGGTCAGCTGGGTGGGGAGAGAGAGATGTATGAAATGCTCAAGATGCAATCTCTTCAAATGACCGGCTGCTCAGGCTCTCCTGTCGCAAATTTCGCGCCGGAGATTATGGCATTTCAGATCCCCTACCAATTCAAGGATGTAAATGTTGCTCTAAAGGTGATGAATGGGCCTCTCGGCGATGAATTGAACGAGTTAATAGTGAAAAGGACTGGGATACGATTCCTCTATTGGGGATTTGAGGGTTATATGAATATTGCAAATACTAAGAGACCGATTGCTGTGCCTGCTGACCTGAAAGGTATGAAGATTAGAAGTAGTGTTACTCCCAATGTGATGGAGTTGCTCAGACTTGCCGGTGGTACTCCTACTTCAATTCCCTTTAATGAAATTTATACATCCGTGCAACAAGGAGTTGTTGATGGAGCAAATACATGTCTCGGTCTTCACTACACGATAAAGCTTCACGAATTGATAAAGTACTATAGTATGGCCAAGACCTTCTTTGCTTGGTCTCCGATCTCCATTAATGAGAAATTCTACCGCTCTCAAACCCCAAGAGACCAATACCTTATTAAAAATAGCGCCTTAAAGGCTATGCGTGTCTTTCAGGGGATGCTGTTTTGGGGTGAAGACCTGTGGATAGATCTTTTCCAAAAACGCGGCATCAAATTTTCTTTCCCTACACCCGCACAAGAGCAAGAATGGATAAAGGCCATTGGCAAGCCTATGGAGAAGTGGACCAGGAACAAAATTGGTAATGAATGGGTGGACAAAGTCATGAAGGCTACTAAAAAGGCGGAAAAGGAACTATACGGTGATATTAAGTAGAAGGCGGACAGTGTGAGCACAATGCCTGCTAAGGAGATCTAATCTCGGTGTTCGTCTGATAGAATCAAGGATTTATGAAGCTCATCCGGAGGGAGTTACCGCTGGTAAAGATAGCATAGTTGATTCAAGAAAAAAATCGCGCCTGGGTTTTCTGACGCTCCCTCTGGATAAGTCTCACCCTAAACCTCAACCTATTATGACATATTAGACCATACGGTATAATGATTTGCTGCTCCATTGGGAAACCTCAGCAAATTTCTGCTATCTCGTTCAAAGCATTGACAATGAAAAAAGTAAACCGTTTTCTCTTGTGGCTGTGTAAGATGATTCTCATAATTATGGTTCCATCTATGACAATAGTGGTATTTGCTCAGGTTGTCATGCGCTACGTGTTTTTGGCCCCTCTTTCTTGGGTGGAAGAAATGGCGAAATTTTTTCTCGTTTGGATTTCATGTTTTGGGGCTGCCTATGGGCTGAACAAGGGTGAGCATATAAGCATCCTTTTTATCAGCAGCAAATTTAAGGGATATACAAAGTCATTCGTGACGTTCCTCATCCATGTCTTACTGATAGCATTTTTTGTGGTGTGTGTTGTTGAGGGTATTGGCCTATCTCTTGCCCAGTGGAATCAGCGTTCCCCAAGCTTGGAAATACCGATGACCCTGCCATATTTTTGTGTTCCTGTTAGTTTTAGCATCATGATCATGTTTAGCCTTGAAATGTTACTACAGGATGTAAAGACAATATTTTCAGGAAAATCTGTCCCAAATTCTCTGGAGCATTCCAAACTGCGGGACTAATTCTTTCCACACCGGCTAAGGGAGGAAGGATCTTGATACTGGCCATACTTCTCATCGGCCTATTTTTCACTATGGCTATCGGCGTTCCTATTGCATGGGCATTGGGAATAAGTGGCCTTGGCGCATTACTCTTCATGGATGTCCCCCTTAATGTTGTTCCTCAGAAAATATACACGGGGATAGATATATTCGTACTTATGTGCGTCCCGTTTTTCATATTGGCCGGGGAGATCATGAGGGTGGGAATTACGAAAAGATTGCTCGATTTTGCAGTACTTGTTGTTGGTGGCATCAGAGGCGGATTGTCATTAGCTAATGTCATAGCAAGCATGGTATTTGGCGGAATTACTGGTTCGGCAATTGCTGACAGCAGTGCCCTGGGTTCTGTTGAAATACCGATGATGACAAAAAATGGATACGATGCGCCATTTTCTGCTGCAATTACAGGGGCTTCTGCCTGTATCGGCCCGATAATACCCCCGAGCATCCCGGTAGTAATCTATTCTATGGCAGTAGGTGGTGTTTCAATAGGGGCTCTGTTCGCAGCAGGCATGATTCCGGGAATTCTCGTGGGAGTGGCTTTAATGATAGCCTGCTATGTGATTTCACGGATAAGAAACTACCCCAAGAGAGACCAAAAGGTAACGGCAAGGGAGTTCCTTGAAGGTCTCAGAGATGCTACCTTGGCCATTATGACCCCAGTGATTATCCTTGGTGGAATCATCGGCGGCATATTCTCTCCAACGGAAGCTGCAGCAGTGGCAGTTATCTACTCATTCATTATTTCTTACTTCGTATTTCGTGAGCTAAAACTCTCTGACTTGCCCCAGATGTTCGTAAGAACTGCGGTGACATCCTCCATTGTGCTGATCATCATCGCCACATCCAATATTTTTGGTTTGGTCATTGCATTTGAGCAACTGGCATTAAAACTTGCAGCAATTCTGGAACCCATGGGGTATGTTGGTTTTCTCCTAACGGTAAATATTATGTTTCTTATCATAGGCACTTTTTTGGACAATAATCCTGCCATTCTGATTCTAGCTCCCATTTTCGCCCCGATAGCAGCTGCTGTGGGAGTTAACCCAATTCATTTTGGAATCATCGTGATAATGAATCTGATGATAGGTCTGATTACCCCACCATTAGGAGAGGTTCTTTTTATTGTAGCTCCTCTTGCAAAGGTGTCATTTGAAGATGTAGCAAAAGCAGTCACACCCTTCACATTGGTAGAAATTGGCGTTCTTCTGTTGGTTACCTATGTCCCTGTTATTTCATTATGGATCCCAAGGCTGTTGGGATATGTACAATAGGGAAAGAAAGAGCTTATTTGACAATGGAAAGAAGACTATAGAGGACAATGTATCCTTGTGAAAGAAGACCTCAGTCGTTCTAAAAAAACATTAGAGATCCCTGCTATAGAGCCCATGGAGCAATTGGCCCAATTTATAGTAGAGACAGATTACGAGGACCTGCCTCCTGAGGTAGTTGAGTATATCAAGAAACTCTTCTTGGATACCTTGGGTATCACAATTGGTGGCTCTTCACAAAAGGCTATCCCGGAAATAGTCGGTTTGGTCAAAAGTTGGGGAGGGGCAGAGCAGAGCACAATCCTTATATACGGAGGTAAAGTGCCAGCTCCGAATGCTGCCTTTGCCATTGGGCCTATGACGCGTGCCTTGGACATGGGCGATACGCACCCCCAAGCCTGTCATATTAGCGAGTATGTGGTCCCGGCATTGCTTCCTGCGGCAGAGTTGCGGGGTGGTGTTAGTGGTAAGGAATTTATTGCTGCCTATGCCCTGGCTGCTGAGCTAGGAGGAAGAATAGGTAATGCCTGCCATTGCAGTGATGCTGCATGTGCTGCTGGAAGGCACCCCCAGCTTGGCCACTTCGAGGCAACTACAGCTGTGGGTAAATTGTTTGAGATGGACAAGGCCACCATGCAAAATGCTCTGGGTATTGCCTTCCACCTAATAAACGCCAGGGATGAGCAGATGTATGTAGAACGCAATCTGATGGTACGTGTGCACCATGCCTTTACGTGCCGGGATGCGATCAATGCCGTGTTGCTGGCCCAAATAGGAATTACCGGAGCTCATAAAGTCTTCACCGGGCAGAAAGGGCTCTTTGCTATTGATTACATCTGGGAAAGCGAATATGAGCCCCTAACAAAGGGGCTGGGCACAACTTGGGAGCTTTTGAAGGATAACATAAAGCTGTATGCATCCCTCTATGGCAATCATAGCCCAATCAGTGGGGCAATGGATCTTATCAAAGGCAACAATATTGACATTGCTGATATAGCGGAGATACGCGTTGAACTGGATCCTGCGAACAAGAGGGCCGGCAGTGAGCCTGCCGAAGTCGCTTGGAATCCCCAAACCATGGTTGAAGCCCAGTTCAGCACGCCATTTGCCATATCAACCGCGATCATAAAAGGGAAGATTTTCATAGATGATTATACTCCGGGGGAGCTGCATAACAGGGATGTGCGGGCATTGATGGCAAAGGTGAAGTGCACGGTTAATGAGACTTTGGCAGCCTTTGCATCTATTGTTACCATTAGACTCAAAGATGGAACAAGATATACAAAGAGAACTGCCGTTGAAGAGATTAAGGGCGGATTTCTAAATCCACTTACTTGGGATGAGATTGTTGCTAAATTTAGGCTGATGCCACCCTTTAGTGCAAGGAAAATGCCCCAGAGGAACATTGACCAGCTGATTGAAAAATGCAAAGGCCTTGAGCTAGTTAGCGATATGAGTGACATAATCAACTTAATGACGCCGGAGAAGAATAGAAATCACTCTGATTTATGAAAGAATCCCGAGATAGAAAATTAAGAATCAATCATGCAGCAAAAATATTCCCTGTGAAAGGAGGTGAGGAGATTTAGGCTAGTACGAGCATTAGTTAAGCTAACCCGAAACAAAGATAAGGAGGAACAAAAATGGACTGCAACAAACAAAATTTTGTCCGGTTTATGTTTTTCTTGGTTGTCATCGCTTTTACGTTTTTCATGTTTACCTCACCTGCCCTATCTAAGAAAGTCATCAAGATAGGCAGCTATGATCCGCCCCTTGAATTGACCATGGACAAGACCAATGGGAATTACGCCTCCACTAATGTGAAGGCCCAGGTCTTTAAGACACTATTCGAGGGCGCAACTGGTGGACGGTATGAGGTAAAGATCTATCCTAACGCTCAGTTGGGCAATGACAGGGAAGGCCTGGAGATGGTCAAAAAGGGGTCCATGGAAATGAACGCCTACCCGGGCAACCCCATGTCAAACTTTGTGCCCGAGGTCCTGGCATTTCAGATTCCCTATCTGTTCAAGGATACCACAGTTGCCAAGAGGGTCATGGAAGGTCCGCTTGGCGAGGAGTTGAGGCAGCTGATTCTGAAGAAAACGGGAATTCGTATGCTTGCGTGGGGCTTTGAAGGACCGTACGTAAACTTTCAGTCCATCAAAAAGGAGATCCGTGTGCCAAGTGATCTGAAAGGTCAGAAGATCAGGGTGATGGAGAGCAAGAGCATACATGAGACCGTTAGGGTCGCGGGCGGCACCCCGACCCCGATTCCCTGGCCCGAAATCTACACATCCTTGCAGCAGGGCGTTATCGACGGTATGGGGTGCCCGCTGCCGTTTGTCCGCATGTCAAAGGCCGACGAGGTAATCAAGTATATCAACAAGGCCGATTTCTATCTTGCCTTTTCCAACTTCTGTGTCAACGAAAAGTTCTACCAGTCCCTTTCTCCGGAGGACAGGTACCTGCTCAAGAAGTGTGCCTATGAGTCCATGAGGGTCTATGACGGCATGGTGCTTTTTGCTGAAAAGGTAGAGATTGATTCTTTCATAAGCAAGGGCATTAAGGTTTACTATCCCACGGCCGCGGAGATGGAGATATGGAAAAATACCATCAAACCCCATATGGTTAAATGGACAAAAGATCAGATCGGGTCTGAATGGGTGGACAAGTTCGTGAAGGCTTCCGCCCGGGCGGAAAAAGAGCTCTATGGTGATTAAAATCTAAATCACTCAAACCGTATTGCGCTCGCCAACCCCGCAGTAAGCTCCGGGGTTGGCGAGCAAACCACAATCCTAAAAAATTCATTTCATCCTGAAAATCTTCTGACCTTTAAAACACGGCTGTGAGGAGCTTCAAATCTAGCCCTCTACCGGGTTTTATGGGCAGGGTTTAGGCGAAAATGCGGGTTTTTTATGAAAAAGATAAATGATCTCTTATCGTGGGTCTGTGGGGTCTTGGTCATAATCATGGTACCGGTAATGACGGTAGATATTTTTGTTCAGGTCGTGATGCGTTACGTCTTTTCGTCGCCCTTCATGTGGGCAGAGGAGGTGGCAAGATATCTCCTTGTATGGATCTCATGCCTCGGATCAGCTTATGCCGTAAGAAAAGGGATGCATATCAGCATCGCCTTTGTAAAGGATATGTTCCCGAGTCCTGTAAGGGTGCTATTGACAATATCGAGCCATGTTATCGTGATGCTGTTTTTTATTTTCTGTTTATACCACGGTTGGATTGATTCCATCGAGGAGTGGGCTCAGAAGACCGCTGCCATGCAGATACCTATGACTTTTCCGAAAATGGCCATTCCGGTGGGATTTGGACTCATGGTGCTGTTTAATCTTGAGCTGTTAATAGAAGACATAAAAGGGGCTTTTTCAGTAAGAGAGACATTCTGAATTCTCCAGGGGATGCTCTTGTAACGCTGTAAGAGAGAAAAAACTATGATACTTGCTACCTTGATGATCGTAATGGGCATAACCATGGCAATCGGTGTTCCAATTGCCTGGACATTGGGGATAAGCGGGGTGGTAACCATAATCATGATGGGTATACCGTTGAGCACCTTGCCCGCGAAGGTGTTCGGGGGCATAAACTGCTTTCCGCTCTTATGCGTTCCTTTTTTCATCCTGGCCGGGGAGATTATGGCCTATGGAGGATTTACCCATAGGCTGCTCCGTTTCGCGACAATCATCATCGGTTTTATCAGGGGAGGGCTCGCGCTCGCCAATGTCGTCGCCAGTATGCTGTTTGGAGGGATTACCGGCGCAGCGGTCGCCGATGCCAGCGCGCTAGGGTCCGTTGAGATACCTATGATGAAAAAAAGCGGCTATGACGCCTCATTTTCAGCCGCCATAACCGCGGCCTCAGCCTGCATCGGTCCCATCATTCCGCCGAGCATACCTGTTGTTATATATGCCATGGCAGTAAGCGGCACCTCCGTGGGGGGGCTTTTTGCGGCAGGCATGATTCCCGGAATCCTGGTCGGGATTGCCCTTATGGTCACCGCTTATATCATTTCTGTAAAAAGAGGTTATCCCAAAAGAGAGGAGAAAATATCGTTAAAAGATTTCTTGCTCGCCACCAAGGATGCGTTCCTGGCCATCATGACACCGGTGATCATCCTGGGCGGCATAATCGGAGGAGTGTTCACGCCCACCGAAGCGGCCTCCATAGCGGTAGTCTATACCTTTGTCATCTCCTATTTTGTATTTCGAGAGTTGAAACTCAAGGATCTTCCAAAGATGTTTTTGGCAAGCGGTGTGGGGTCGGCCCTTGTGATGATTATCATCGGGACCTCGACAGTGTTCGGTATGGTCGTAGCACTCGAGCAGGTGGCCATGAAGCTTGAGGTGCTTCTCCGGCCCCTTGGATATTTTGGCTTTCTTCTCGGCATAAACATCATCTTTCTCTTTGTGGGCACATTTATGGATAACAACCCGGCCATCCTGATTCTGGCCCCCGTGTTTGCGCCCATAGCAGCGGCTCTGGGAATTGAGCCGATTCATTTCGGGATCATCGTGGTAATGAATCTGGTCATTGGTCTGATCACCCCGCCCCTGGGTCTGGTGCTCTTTGTCGTGGGACCTATCGCGAAGGTAAGCTTTGAACAGGTGACAAAAGAAATTCTCCCTTTCTTGCTTGTTGAGATAGGCGTACTTCTGGTGGTTACCTATATCCCCTTCATTTCATTATGGATCCCTAGACTGTTGGGATATGTACAATAGGATATGTGATTAAATAAATCGTGCGTCTTCAATAAGTTGTGGCAATAACTAAATAATTGCAAAGGCTCACTTTGCATGCCGTGATATGGTTCATAATTCCCTGTACAATCGAATGACCCAAAACGCCATATTTTGCGACGTCTTTTTCCTTGACACCCAAGGCTATTTCCTCCTACTCTACTCCATCAAAAAAGAGCTTCCTTTCAATCAATCGGCCCTAGCCTGTATCCTGAGGCCAGGGATATTCTGCTGTAGAGGTTAGTTAGTCCTTGCATGGTCCGCTTTTTGAGAGCGCAGCCCAAAACCTATTTCTATAGTCCTTTGGAGTCGAGTCCTACAGGCAAGATATCATGAAGGATGAGAACCTTCGTGACTTCTTTGTAATCAGGGGTGGTAGTGGTCAAGTTGTTGCCTGTGTTGCTCTTCATATCCTCTGGGAGGATTTGGCCGAGATCAGGTCCCTGGCGGTAAATCACGATAAACAGGACAAAGGACTGGGCTCGGTGCTCGTCAGAGCCTGTCTCAATGAAGCCGAGGAATTGGGAATTGCTACTGTCTTCTGTATGACGTACAAGCCATCTTTTTTCGAGGTGCACGGTTTTCGCCAGGTCGACAAGATGGAGTTGCCTCGCAAGGTGTGGTCCGAGTGTTATCGCTGCCCTAAATTTCCCGATTGCGATGAGGTGGCTCTTGTCCACCGTTTTCGGTCGGGTGGGAACTGATGTAGACCCACTCTGATCACATCACAATCCCACCAGACCGATCAGACAGTCTTATACCCAAGAACAAGCAGCTAACATTCCCTGTAACGTGTCTAACGCTAACAACGGATATCGACGGGTGGTTACTTCTCCCGGGCACTTGGCTATTGTGGAGCCGAGGGAGATAAAAAAGCTCATCGAGATGGGTTTTGTATTTTTCCCTGTGGTGGAGGAATTCCCCTGATCCGAAAACAGAGGAAGTTCAGAGGCGTTAAGGCAGAGATCCGCAAAGGCCGAGCCAGTGCAAAGCTTTCCGAGGAGATCAATACCGATATGCTTATGGTTCCATCAGGTGTAAAGGGTGCGGCTATCCCCATACGGCCAGGCTGCAATGTGATTGCCATGGACATCGTGGAGATCTCCCCGCCGTATGGTCATGCTGAAATACCGGCACTGGTTGCAGAAACACCCGGTCTCGGCCTTCTGTGCGTTCTGCCGGCAACCGAGAAAAAATTGGATCTAAAAAAGAATTTGACTGTACGTGTAAAACAATAAAATACTATTATTATAACTCACGTTAATCCCTGAAACATCTTTGGCGGGAAATAACCCTAAGAAACGCATTTATTAATCAAATGGCCTATTGACTTAGCTGACCCAATTATTTATCACGAACTCCATGGGTAATATAGGGTTATGAGACTGTGACGACAAAGCTGGGTATAAGTTCATCATAGTGCTGTTCTTCGCAATCCCAAGGCTTTTATGAAGGCACTACCTTGGACTAATAAGATCATTGCAAATGTAAAAGCAGTTTTTGCTGGCTCAGATGGAGGTGTATCAAAAAACATCTCCAAAGCTACCTTTCAGAAATAGGTTTATCTTTCAATCTGAGGTTTTGAGAGTAGTATTTCATCGCTTATTG
>JAFDDT010000330.1 GCA_019310725.1 Deltaproteobacteria bacterium
GGAGAGACAGGTCGCGTCTACGATCTCCAGTACAAGCCTCCTGAGCGGTCTGATCTAGAACAGACGATTCAACGATCTAAGGAGATGTTTTGTCCTTTTTGTCCTGAGTCACTAGAAAAATCAACTCCTCTATTTCCAAAAGAGTTTATTCCAGAAGGAAGGATAACTGAAGGCGAGGCTACCCTAATACCGAATCTTGTTCCTTTTGATACATACGCCGGGGTCTCGGTCGTGTCCAGGGAACACTATCTGGGAATAGAGGATTTGAACCCAGAGAAATTAAAGGATTCCTTTTCTGCCACCCTGTTATTTGTCCAAAGGGTAGTTGATTTTGATCCCCAGGTACAATTCTTCTCCATCAACTGGAACTATATGCCTGAGTCTGGATCAAGTTTGGTTCATCCTCACCTGCAGGTGAACTGCGGTTATGTTCCTACCAATCATCACAGGGCCCAGATTGAGGGATGCACAAGATACCTCAATGAAAATGGAAGAAGCTTCTGGAAGGATTTCATAAGTGCAGAGAAAAAATCCGGAGAGCGGTATATTGGTGAGATTGGATCTACCTTTTGGGTCATGAGCTTTGTGCCCCAGACCTTTTTGCCCGATGTCTGGTGCATTGTCCCTGAGCACTACTCCCTGATTCAACTGGGGATGGGAGAGCTTGGCTCATTTCTTCAAGGGCTCTCAAGGATCATACAGTACTTCGGGCAAAAGGATATTCCCTCCTTTAATATGTCGATCTTCTCGCACAAGGAAGATCAAGATTTCAGGATCAACGCCAGGATCTGTCCTCGGCTCCTTCCGCGGCCTATCGGCAATAGCGATCGGGCCTATCTGCAAACGCTGCATAAGGAATCATATACCGTTAGGCCTCCGGAATCCGTGTGTCCTGAATTGAGAGAATTCTTTAACAGATGATCAGCTCAGCCTTTGTCTCAAATAGGTATACCTTTTTTGGGTCTTGTTATTGTTGACCCCGATTGCCAGAGCTTTCCTGGTGCCAATCATCACCACCAATTTCCTGCCTCTGGTCACGGCTGTGTAAATCAAATTGCGTTGCAGAAGCTGGATACTCACTGCCTTGAGATTTGTGCACCGACACAGCATAGGCCAATACTATTTCGTCCAGATCCGGGTACCCATACGGTACATCTCTGCCGTCGAAAGAAATAATCACCTCCATGTTTTCGGAGTCTATCCTGGCTATCCTCCCAATATCACCATTGAACACTTCTTTATCGTAATTGTTTTTGACCTGCATCACTTTGTCGCCCATGCGAAAGTTTCTGGTGCCCCGTATTACTCCATCTCCCCCTGGGTTGAGCGCGTTTTGCAATTCCGTATTGAGATTCCCAACCCCCACAACGCCCTTATGCATTGGCGTAAGCACTTGAATGTGATCGATAGGATCAAACCCGAAGCGACTTGGAACGCGCTCTTTTGTAAGCTCAATTATGATTTTAAGCGCCTCTTCCGGGTCTTCCTGCTCGATAAAATAAAAATCATCCTTCGGTCCAGAAGGCTTTAGTGATGGAACCAGGCCGTGATTGATCTTATGGGCATTGACGATAATCATGCTCTCCTTGGCCTGGCGGAAGATCTCGTTCAATTCCACAACTGGCACTGAACCAGATGAAATAATATCACGAAGAACGTTTCCAGCCCCAACTGAGGGCAGTTGATTTACATCCCCTACCAGGATAAAGGTGGCCGCAGCAGGAATAGCCTTGAGGAGATGATACATGAGGATGGTATCGATCATTGAGGCCTCATCAACGATCAGAATGTCGCAGTCGAGCGGTTTTTCCTCATTCCTCAGGAATTGCCCCTTCTGAATGCTATACTCCAGCATCCGGTGAATAGTCTTGGCCTCATGACCGGTAGCCTCGTTCATACGCTTGGCGGCCCTTCCGGTAGGGGCGGCGAGCATAATCTTCACCCCGAGCTTTGAAAAGATCTTAAGAATAGCACTGATGATGGTTGTTTTACCGGTACCAGGCCCACCTGTGATGACCATCACCTTATTATCAACTGCGCATCTTATCGCCTCCACCTGCTTTTTTGCCAGGATGATAGCAAGTTGCCGTTGTACCCACTCTATGGCTTTATCTGAATCGATCTTCCGAACTAATTTGGGAGTCTTTATCAGGGTTTTCATCCGGGTGACAATACTGGTCTCAGAAAGGTGAAACTTGGCAAGGTAAACGGCCCTGTTGTTTTTCCTGGAATCTCCGGTTTCCTCCTTCCCTAGGTCCTCCATGACAATCAATTGGTGAAAGCTGATGACATCGAGTGCCCTGATAATGACCTCCCGATCCACCTCGAGGATCTCCTGACACCTCTGAACCAGTAATTCATAGGGATAATAGACATGACCTTCATCAGAGAGTTGGTAAAGGGCATAGAGAATGCCTGCCTCCGCCCTTACCCCAGAGTCTTTGGGAAACCCCAGTTTCTCTGCAATACGATCGGCAGTCAGAAACCCGATACCAAAAATGTCTGTTGCAAGGCGGTATGGGTTTTCCTTTACAACCCTAATTGACCGGTTTCCATAGTGTTTGAATATCTTCGTAGCATAGCCTGAACCGACCCCATGGCTTTGGAGAAAGATCATAACCTCTCGGATCTCTTTCTGCTCCTCCCAGGCCTTTCTCAGCATCCCGATTCGCTTTGTGCCAATACCATCAACCTCCCCCAGTTTCTCGGTCTCGTTTTCGATAACATCGAGGGTGTTTTTGCCAAATTTTTCAACAATTCGCTTGGCCATAATGGGGCCGATGCCCTTGATGAGACCAGAGCCAAGATACCTTTCTATTCCGTAAACGGATGCAGGAACCAGGGATTTGTAGTGAACAACCTTGAACTGCTCACCGTACCGGGGATGATTAATCCATTCGCCACTCATTTTAATGATTTCACCAGGTGCAGGCGCTATCAGGTTTCCAACAACAGTCACGAGATCCCGCTGTCCCTCGACCCTCACCTTGGCAACGGTGAAACCGGTTTCATCGTTGGTGTATGTTATTCTTTCAATCTGACCCTGAAGAAACACGTTCATGCCTTTGCCTGTTTTTTGTTTTTTATACCATAATCAATCATGAATGGCGAGAGCGGGCCTCAGGCAAAGGGGCCTCTCTTATCTCACACCCTGAATCACTACCTAACCAGTATTGCAAGCCTGGCCCATCGGCATAGGTAAATTGGCCGGCTCCTACAGCTTTAAAGACCGAATATTTTTCGCGCTACAACTCTGCTAGAATCCTACCTTTTTTTGTAATTAACTAATAAATAATAAAATAATTGTCGCAATAATATCAATTTAGCCTTGACAATGTTTGGGAAGTATATATACTGTCCATTATGTCACGTCCACATATGACAAGTGATCAGGGAAAACAGGTCTTGGAACGTATCCGAAAGGTCAAGCCGTTTATTCAATAAAAAGCGCTGTGGAAATCCATATTGTCGATGCGCTAAGGAAGGCCCGATACATGAAGCTGCTCTTCTTACTTGGAAGGAAGGAAAACAAACTCAGACCTTATACGTTCCCCTAGAATTTCGTGAGGAGGTTGCCAGATGGGTCCAAGAAGGAAAAGTCCTAAAGCGTCTCATTGCAGAGATGAGCAAGGCTCAGAGAGAGTTCTTGATAAGCAAGAAAAAAACATAAAAACCTAATCCAATCTCTTATTTACACCCTCCACCACTTCTTTGGTAGTTTTCCTCCTCTATTCTCTGATGTAGTCGACCCACGTAATCCCAATAAGATCACTTATCCCTTAGCTGGTCTTGCTTTTGTTGGGGTGATGATGTTTCTGTGTCGACTTGAGGCCAGAAGGCAGATTGGACTGCTTTTACGCAACGGCCCATCTGTTGATAAATTCCAGGCCCTCTTCGGAGTTGAGGCTTTCCCGCACGGCGATACATTGAACGAGGCCTTCTCGAAGCTGGATCCCGACCAGGGACAAGATATCGTCTGCACTATGGTCAAGACCCTCATACGAAAGAAGATTCTATATGCTTACCGGCTATTTGACACCTATTTTGTTATCAGCATCGATGGTAGAGGGACGTTCACTTTCTCCGAACGACACTGTCCCTACTGCCTAACTCGCACCCATAATGGCAAGACCCTATATTATCATAACGTCTTGGAGGCAAAGCTGCTCACTTCCAATGGCTTCGTCTTCTCCTTGATGACTGAGTTCATAGAGAATCCAGGTGAAAACCCAACAAAGCAGGACTGTGAGCTCAAGGCTTTTTACCGGCTGGCCGAACGAGTAAAGAAGCAATTTCCACGCCTTCCGATCCTCTTGACCATGAATGGTCTTTTTGTCGGGGGGCCTACATTTGATTTATGTAAAGAGTATGGCTGGAAATTCATGATCGTTCTCAAGGACAACGACCTGTCATCAGTCAATGAGGAATTTGCCGCCTTGTTGAAACTCCAGAGGGGAAACCGATTCTATTGGCGCACAGTAGAGTGCAGAGAAACAAAGTCGGACCATAAAAGAGAGGAAAAGACGACCAAATTCAAATGGGTAACCAATTACAAGGTCTCGGTCAACAATGTTGCCACATTGGCAAAT
>JAFDDT010000110.1 GCA_019310725.1 Deltaproteobacteria bacterium
CAATAACTGTATATTTATCGAGATCTCTAACACATAGTGGGTTAAATGTCAACTATTAATTTATGATTTTATCTTGCCGTTATCGGGGACAAAACTTATGAGACGCGGTACTAGGCTGTTGGCGAAATCCTTTTTTTGCTTGCTCTAAAACGTTTTTTGATAAATCCAAGGCTCGCTCCAGGCGATGTCAAAACTCGCCTTTAGGGCTCAAACAGTTGACATCGCTTGTCTTCCACCTCGCCAAGATTTCTTAGCAAAAAACGTTCTAATGACCGCTCAAAGGGATTTCGGCAACAGCCTGTTACTTTCTGACCGTGGCTCAAAGCACTGAATAATTCAAAAAATCATCCTGGTAATCTAATAATCCATTCAACTAATTCAATGCGATTCTTCATAATTATATCGCCTTTCATCCGACCCAGATGCCCTATCTAAGTATTTTAACTGACACCCACCACGCAACGCTGCGCGTAGGGAGGTGATCCCGCCTAGGTGTCGGGAGGTGGCTATTTCGACAGATTCCCTTGCCCCGAAAGGAGCTGATGGTAAAGTGGGAGGGTTTTGGGAACGACTAAACTTTAAAGGCCAGGTACATCTTTTTCATCTTGGCCAGCTCCTCTACGAAATGCCAACTCCCTCTTTCAACAAAATCCGCGGTGAGGGGGGTTCGGATCTTAATGTTTTCGGGGTGGGCAACATCAACACCCAGAATTTGAGCACTAATCCTGGGGCCTTCTTCCACCTCAACGATGCCAGCACAGTACGGGTTGTCTCTGCTATAGCCTGCATCTATCATCGGCATGGGACCAACACCGATTACGGTAAAGGCAACGAGCTTCCCTCTCCCGCTTAGTTCCACCCATTTCATTTCATGGCCTTTGCAGGTGGGGCATATGGGACGCGGAGGCAACCATAGTGCACTGCATTGCTGGCATTTGGATGCCATCAGCTTCTTTTCTTTAAGAAAGTTATCAAAAGAGGCAATAGTGAACGGTATCTCTTTCATCTGAACTATCTCCTTTCAAAGATTTGGACAACGGCTGTGGTCCCATGAGCCCCAATGTTATGATTCAGGGCAAGGTTAACATCCATGCTTGTGACTTGTCTCTGCCCTGCCTCACCTCTCATCTGTTGGAAGATCTCTACAACCTGCGCAGCACCGGTCGCTCCCACGGGATGTCCCTTACATTTCAGTCCACCGGAAACGTTAATCGGTTTTATCCCGTCTCTCGCGGTTTTACCCTCCCCGGCTGCTGTAGCTGCTTCTTTACCTTCCTTAAAGAAACCAAGGTCAGCAATTGCCATTACCTCGGCAATGGTAAAACAATCATGAACCTCGGCAATCTTGATATCCTGGGGTCCTACGTCGGCCATCTCATATGCTTGCCGTGCCGCAACTTGCGCAGCAGGAATAGAGGTGAGCGTATCCCTGTCGTGAAGATTATGACCACTCGCCTGTCCTGTTCCAATGATATAGATCGGGGTATCAGTGAAGTCCCTGGCCATCTCCTCGGCCACAAGCAAGATACAGGCTGCCCCGTCAGTAACCGGGCAACAATCAAACAGGGTGTTTGGCCATGCAATTACTGGATTATATCTCGGGTCATTAAGAAATTCCAGTTCATCAGCCCAGCTTGGAACTGGACCCCCCTTCTCTTTGGCCTTGGCGATACGCATATTCATCACATCCTTGATAGTCATAGGGAAATGGGCTTTGGGGTTCAAGACGCCATTGCTATGGTTCTTAATCGCTACCTTCAACAGATCGTCGTGAATGGTTCCATACTTTTCCATGTGCGCTGTTGCCATAGAAGCGTACAGGCCAGGAAAGGTAAATCCAGCCGAGCTTTCATAGGTCGTATCAGAACCACAGGCAAGAGCCATTGTTGTCCAGTCGATGGGCAATACACTCATCTTTTCGGTACCGCCGGCCAAAACCATGTCATACAGGCCTGAGGCTATCCCGATAATGCCTTCTCTTACCGCAACTGAACTGCTTGCACACGCATCTTCAACCTTGAGTGCTGGACGAGGGGTCAAACCAATCTCACTGGCACACAACACCCCTATCACCGATTGTGACTCCCACATCTCAGCACCACAATTCCCCACATAGAGAGCCTCGATCTCCTGAGGGTCAACCCCCTTATCCACGGAGGCTTTCATGTCCAGAAAGGCCTCAGCAAACAGTTCGCGATTGGTCACATCCGGCCTGATACCAAAGGGTGACATCCCGGCTCCAACCATAGCGACTCCTCTACCCAGCTTCCTCTTTCTTTTTGCCATTCTCCTGCCTCCTAAAAGAAATGAGCGATCATTTAGCAATTGACAAACTCGTAAAAAGCTCCACTATGCCAACGAGATTGAGCGTTTTGGAGTGAACCCCATTGACTGCACAAAGTGCGATATAATATTAGACAGGATCAACACCCCCAGGGGGTAGAAGGGATCGTGTCATGAAATACAGGAAGTTCACTAAAATCTAAGAGATCAATCATTGAACAATTACTCAGTGAAACAGTAGGCCCACCAGAAAACCCACTGCAACCAGCACAGGGGTCGCAATGACTACAATTACATTTAGCCCCATGTAGGGCATAAGCCTTTCAATATCTTCTGCATATCGAAACACACCAAAAAAGGTAGGAACGGCAATAACCATTGAGGCAAGTCCAATAAGACCATTCCTGGGCAAATATCCACAATAGACCCCCGTGATAACAGACAAATAGGCGCATAAAAGAAATGCCCCATAGATAAGGGCACTGATTTGCTTGCCTACAACAATCGGGAAGTTCTTTCTTCCTGCGGTTCGATCCGCATCAATATCGGGAAACTGATTCAGAAGCAACAGGTCACTGACCAGAAAAAAGGGGATGAGCGACGAAACAAACGCAGTCCACGAGTATCCACCGGTAAGCACAAAATCCGTGCCCATTACCATTAGCGGACCAAACCCCAGTCCCGGAGCAACGAGGCTCAGCAGCGGATGACGAGTAAGCCAGATAGTATAGGTAAATACAATGAAGAGCCCGACAAGGCCCAAGGGTAAGAGGGATATGCCTCTAACATGCAAGAAATATAGCCCTATGACCGCTGTGATAGCAAACGTGACCAACCCCGTATTCAAGGCACTGGATGCCTTTTCAGGTCTATTGGGTAAGGTACCACTCCCACCACTGAACGGGGTCCGTTTTGTTTCAAAGTCTAAACCACTCTTGAAATCAAAATATTCATTAAAAGCATTCACACTTATATGCGCGGAGAGAGCGCCAACAAACACCAAAGCAAGGTGGAAGAAGCCTACACTTTCAGATCGCCACATGGCACTACCAAAGCCAAGCAGCACACAAGCAGGAGTTAACACTAAAAAAGGGATACGCATTGGCCCTAATATAGATTTTGTCTCACCCATATCACATGTCCTTCTAGCTGAGCCATAATGGTGTAGTACATTTTTGGAATTTTCAAACTGTATCCCATGCTCTCTGCGTCACGTCTGCTCCCAATTAGCTAGCATAAAATATATGTCTTGAACAGCAAAAATCTTTCACACGTATTCATCTGGCTCCCAAAAGTGCTGGTGGGGAGTGCGGGCGGAGCAGGCAGAGGCACCCAGAGCTGGATGCAGATTTACCACTTTGTGAATCTGCCAAAAAATGAGGCCTTTTAACCGTGTCCACCGAGAGGGAACAACCTCCTCTCTTCCTAAGTCTTCAGGCGAAATGCTTAGCTCATGGAACCCTATAAATCCTAAAGGATTCTCGTTAATTAGCCGATAGAACCAAATGGGCAGGAACAATTGGTCTCTTTTCTTTTTGACACCTAAGCAAGACATTTTCCGGAAATCATGGGCATTATCAATGTTGCTGAACTAAAACCTGAGATGGTGCTTGCAGAGGACCTAAGAAACCTCGATGGCCGCTTTGTTCTCGCCAAAGGAACAAAACTGACCAAAAAACATCTTCGAATCCTCAGGATGTGGGGAGTTATCGAAGCCAACATTAGAAGAGTTTCACGAAAAGATGTAGAAGAAAATACAATAGCCCAATTAGATCCGGCAGTCATCGAAGAGGTGAAAAACCTGACAGGTGAACGTTTTCAGCATGCTGACCTGGAACATCCCCCTGTTCGAGAGCTATATCGGCTCTGTTGTCTGCGAAGGGCAAGGGGAAGATCCGGTATAACTCTCAGAGAAAATCTTGGACCCCATGATACGGCCAAAAAGCAGATAGACTCAAACAGGCTCTCGAACGATGGAGCAACCACCATTGATCCCCACGAACTGATCAGGAATGATATCAAACTTCCATCCCTTCCAACCATATACCTGCAAATCAGCGAGGCCATCAATAGGCCAAACAGTTCAGCCCGCGATATCGCTAAAGTAATCAGTAAAGATACCAGCCTCTCTGCCCGGCTTTTAAAAATAGTCAATAGCACGTTTTATGGTTTTCCATCAAAAATAGACACCTTATCTCGAGCCGTAACCATCATAGGCACCATGCAGCTCAGCACTCTGGCCCTGGGGATGAATATCATCAGGGTGTTCAAAAGAATCCCTTCCCACCTCATTGACATGAAATCATTCTGGGAGCATAGCCTCGCTTGTGGAATCAATGCCCGAATTATCGCTGGGTATAAAAAAATTCAGAACACCGAACGCCTGTTCGTAGCCGGGCTCCTTCATGATATTGGGCGGCTGCTTTTATATAGCAATGCACCCCTTCATGCTAAAAACGCCCTTTTGAGCGCAAAATATGGCAATACCCTGCTGTATAAAGCAGAATACGAGATCATGGGCTTTGATCATTCGAAAATAGGTGGGCTCCTCTTAAAAAAATGGAAGTTGCCAATCTCTTTGGAAAACAGCGTCAGACACCACCACTCGCCTCACAGATCCAAAGATCCATTGGAACCAGCTATAGTACATCTGGCAGATATCATGACCAATGCACTGGCCAGAGGCTCAAGTGGAGAAAGATTCGTTCCTCCTCTGAGTCCAGATGCCTGGGAGTGTATTGGCCTTTCGTCCAATATTCTGTCTTCAACCATAAGGCAAACAGATCGTCAGATCGAGGAGATCATTCAGCTACTCTTTTAAAATGAGCGATAAACCTCAAGCGAAAGACCACGTAAAGTATTTGGAAGAGCGTATCGAATACCTGGAGGAGCTCAATCGTTTTACCCTCGACACCCTGGAGATGGCTGCTTCCCTTGGAGATTTTCAGACCAGCATCAACAAGCTCCAAGAACCCTCCCTTATTCTGAATGAAACAAGATCTCGTGTACAACGCCTGATTCCTTTCCAAACATTGGCATTCTATTTGGTGGATGAGGCAGACCATGAATTTTTCCTTGCTAGCTGCCAGCCTGAGAGCGACAAAGAGTACTTGAAAAATGAAGTGGACTTTCTCATCGATAATGGAACATTTGCATGGACTCTCAGGGAAAGAAGACCGGTTATGGTCTCCTCAAAGAATTACCAAAGACAGTTAGTGCTCCATGTTATGGCCACAAATTCCAGGGTGAGGGGTATGTTTATTGGATTACTGGAAAAAGGAGAAACAAACATTCCTGATACTGCCCTCTCGCTTTTATCCATTATTTTGTTAAATAGCTCCAATGCCTTGGAGAGCTTTGAATTGTATAAAATGATTCGGGAAATAACCAAGAATCTAGAGAAAAAAGAGAACTATCGCACATTATTTGAGGCCGCTCCCGACGGTGTGGAAGTGCTGGATGTTCGCGGAAATGTAGTAGATTGTAATAAAACACACGAGGTGTTGCTCGGGCATAAGAAAGAGGAGATAGTTGGCAATCACACAACCGATTTTTTTTCGGATAGCATGAAGTCATTCTTTGAACAAAAGTTTCGAACCTTGAAAAAGACCGGGTATGTTGAGGGAGAGATCGAACTCCTTTGTAGTGATGGTTCTGCAATCCCTGTATGGAGAAAAGAAAAGGCGATATACAATGAAAAAAACGAATTCGTTGGCTCTGTGATCTATAATCGCGACATTTCAACTCTTAAGCGGGCTGAAGAGGAAAAAATCAGCCTTGAGGCTCGGCTCCAACGAGCTCGAAAGATGGAGGCTATCGGTACCCTTGCAGGAGGGGTTGCTCATGACCTAAACAATGTCCTCGGTGGAATCGTTGGTTACCCTGAGTTGCTCATGCTACAACTCCCTGAAAACAGCCCTCTCCGAAAGCCCCTTTCGACCATGCAACAATCTGGGCAAAAGGCAGCTGCCATCGTGCAAGATCTGTTAACGCTTGCTCGCAGAGGGGTTGCCACTGAAGAAGTGGTAAATATGAATCAAACTATTACCGAATATCTCAAAAGCCCAGAGTATGAAAAGTTGAAACTCCACCATCCCAACGTTCGCGCAGATGTCAATCTTGAACCGAATCTGGCCCCTGTTTTGGGATCACCTGTTCACCTATCCAAAACCATTATGAATCTGGTGTCTAATGCAGTTGAGGCCATGAACGATGGTGGAACAATTTGCATATCTACAGAAAACCGATCCATCAAAAATCCTATCAAGGGCTTTGAAACCATAGAAGAGGGTGATTATGCTATAGTCACCGTTTCTGACACAGGTGTCGGCATTCCCTCGGTGGATATAGAAAAGATCTTTGAACCCTTCTATACGAAAAAGGTAATGGGGAGAAGCGGAACAGGGTTGGGCATGGCTGTGGTGTGGGGAACGGTAAAAGACCATAAAGGATTCATCGATGTTAAAAGCAGGGAAGGGAAAGGAACCACTTTTACCCTCTATTTCCCGATAACGAGACAAAAGCTGATCAAGAGTCAATCCCTTGTATCTATTGGAGATTACCGCGGCAATGGAGCCGCAATAATCGTTGTAGATGATGTGAAAGAACAGCGGGAAATCGCATCTGGAATGCTCCATGAACTGGGCTACTCTGTGGCCTCATTTTCAAGCGGTCTACAAGCAGTTGACCATATGAGAAATAACTCAGCAGATCTTTTGGTGCTGGATATGATAATGGATCCCGGAATTGATGGGCTTGACACCTATAAAAGAATTCTCCAACTCCACCCCGGACAGAAAGCGATAATCGTGAGCGGGTTTTCTGAAACAGAACGGGTGAAAGAGGCTCAAAGATTGGGCGCGAGATCATACATTAAGAAACCCTATACCCTAGATGAACTCGGCATGGCCGTCAGAGCTGCGTTGGATGAGTAGAGAATCCACATCAACAGGACGTGGCTTTAGAGCGCACCGAGTTCTCTAGGCCCCTGCAGATAGATCCCTCCCCAACACTCGGTGCCTTATTCCATTTTGCCCCCCCTCAAAAAAGGAGCCGTAAGATAGGTGTTGATTTCTCATTTCTTCTTGGCTACAGTAGCTGTGAGCAATGGCTCTGTTATTTTCCCAAAGCCCATATGAAAACCCAAAAATGAAAAGTCTCAAAAAAACCATATACGTTCTTGATGGAACCTCATATATCCACCGGGCCTATCACGCGATACGAAACCTCTCTAATTCTCAGGGTCTTCCCACCAACGCCATATTCGGCTTCACAAGGATGCTTATGAAACTCTTCGATGATAAATCACCCGAATATGGGGCAGTAGCCTTTGATGTAAGTGGACCTACCTTTAGGCACAAGATCTTTAAGGATTACAAGGCTACCAGGCCTCCTATGCCAGAGGATATGGCAGTTCAGATTCCATATATCAAAGAGGTGGTTCATGGATTGAATTTGGTAGTCTTGGAAAAGCAGGGATATGAGGCAGATGATATCATTGGAACCATTGCAAGATTAGGGCAAGATCAGGGTTTTAACGTAGTTATTGTGAGTGGTGACAAGGATTTCAGACAGATCTTATCAGAAAACACCGTAATGTGGGATTCAATGACTGACAAACTGACCGACTCTTCTACTATAAGACGAGATTACGGGATTGAACCTGAACAGGTAATTCAAGTCATGGCGCTCTCAGGAGACACATCGGACAACATCCCTGGGATCCCTGGTGTTGGGGAAAAGACCGCCATTAATCTGATCCGGCGGTTTGGCTCCATAGAGAATGTCTTTCAACATACCGGCCAAATAACAAGGCCTTCTCTGAGAAGCAAGCTTGAGCGATTCAAGGACCAGGCCTATTTAAGCAAGCAACTGGTAACCATTGATACAGCAGTGCCCCTTGATATAACCCTTGATGATCTGAGGGTGAAGATGCCCCAAAAAGAGAGGCTTGCTGAGATATTCCGGGAACTCGAATTCAAATCCCTTGTCGATAGGTTTTCTGAGCATGCCGAACTCAATAAAAAAGACTATAGGTTGATTCGAAAAATAGAAGAACTGGAATCCTTGGCAGAATCGATACGAAAAAAAGGGTCGTTCTGCCTTGACACTGAGACAACCAGCAAAACCGCCCTGAATGCAGAACTGGTAGGGATATCGTTCTGTCTCGAGCCAGGCACCGCATACTATGCACCCCTGGGGCATACCTCATGTGGTAAAGGATCCCAGATAGATATTGATGAGGCCTTAACCCTCCTAAAGGGTATCTTGTGCGACGACAAGGTCAAAAAAATAGGGCAAAATATCAAATACGATGCAGAGGTATTGGCCAGATATGGTATCAATCTCGAAGGATTGTCATTTGATACCATGATTGCCTCATATCTTATAGATCCATCCCTGCGCCAACACAATCTGGATTACCTAGCCCAGCACTATTTGGGTTACAAGATGATCAGCTACGACGAGGTCACGGATCATAATAGATATACAAGTTTTGCCTCAGTAGATGTTGACACGGCCAAGGAATATTCCTGTGAAGATGCAGAGATTACTCTTTTGTTGAAAACCGTCTTAGAAGACAAACTCAAGGAAACCGATAACTATAAACTCTTTCAGGACCTGGAGATGAAGCTCATTCCGGTTATTATGGAAATGGAAATGACCGGGATAAGGATAGATGTTGATTTCTTTAAGAAAATGTCAAAGAAGTTTGCCCATGAACTTTCAGATATTGAAAGCAGAATATTTGATCTGACCGGAGAAAAATTTAATATCAACTCCCCTCAGCAACTTGGCTATATCCTCTTTGAAAAACTGAGATTGCCTGTTAAGAAAAAGACAAAGAAAAAGTCTGGATATTCCACAGATGTCGAGGTGCTTACAGAACTTGCTGGCATTCATGAGATTCCTTCGCTTCTTTTACGTTTCAGGACAATTACTAAACTAAAATCAACCTATCTGGACGCCCTCGTAAGCCTCGTAAATCCAGCCTCCGGAAGGGTCCACACCTCATACAATCAGACGGTCACTACAACCGGAAGGTTAAGCAGCAGCAATCCGAATCTCCAGAACATACCTATCAGAACTGATGAGGGAAGGGAAATAAGAAAGGGGTTTGTAGCAGATAGTAATCATCTTCTCCTTTCTGCTGATTATTCACAAATTGAGTTACGCGTATTTGCCCATTATTCGGAGGACCCTGTTCTCTTGGAGGCCTTTGAGAGCGGAGAAGACATCCATGCCAGGACAGCCGCAGAGGTATTTGGTCTGGATCCAAAAATGGTTACACCTGAAATGCGCCGGATGGCCAAAACTATCAATTTCGGGATAATCTACGGCATGGGCCCTATAAAACTGGCAAAGGAGCTCGGTATAAGCAAAAAGGTAGCTCAAGCCTATCTTGATAATTATTATGAGAGATATAAGGGGGTTAAGCACTTTAAAGAAAAAATAGTTTCTCAGGCAGTGCAGAATGGGTACGTGGCCACTCTACTAAAAAGAAGAAGATATCTCCCGAACATAAACAGTGAGAATGGAAATTTACGAGGAGAGGCGGAAAGGGCTGCTATTAATATGCCTATACAGGGAACGGCTGCTGACCTTATAAAAATGGCTATGATAAATATCGCAAACAGATTAAAGAAGGAGCATCTAAAGTCAAAAATGCTCCTCCAGGTCCATGACGAATTAGTTTTTGAGGTCCCCAAAGGAGAACTTGCTGTTACCACTAAATTAATAAAAGATGAGATGGAGGGTGTTTATCACTTGAACATTCCCCTAAAGGTAGATATAAACTGGGGCACCAACTGGGGAGAGGCTCATTGAGTTCGGCAAGGAATCAGCCGAACTTCTTGAGAAGTCACAGTTTGTGGCGGATAGGGTATATAGGAAAGGAACTTAGGTCGGCTTGGCTCCGCAACTGGAATATTGGACTGTTGGAGTAATGTATTATCGAAAAATGGAACAATGCGCGAACTTGTTCTGAGCAACATGAAAGGTCGGGAAAATGGAAAACTACTATATCGGCATTGACGCTGGTTCTGTAAGTGTAAACGCTGTTGTAATCAACGACAAGGAAGAGCTCGTTTGCGAACATCCTTACAAGAGACATTTTGGCGGGGTGGAGACAGCTGTCTTTGAGATCGTAGATGAGCTGTACAGTCGT
>JAFDDT010000111.1 GCA_019310725.1 Deltaproteobacteria bacterium
TTGAATAAACGGCTTGACCTTTCGGATACGTTCCAAGACCTGTTTTCCCTGATCACTTGTCATATGTGGACGTGACATAATGGACAGTATATATACTTCCCAAACATTGTCAAGACTAAATTGATATTATTGCGACAATTATTTTATTATTTATTAGTTAATTACAAAAAAAGTAGGATTCTAGCAGAGTTGTAGCGCGAAAAATATTCGGTCTTTAAAGCTAAGCTCTTGCAAAAAACCTCTTGCGGGTTGACAAAGGAGGGCGACCATATTAGGTTTCAGAGTAAAAATATTAGGCGAAAAGGAGGAATACAGGTGAGCGAACTTTTACAGGTAAGTGATAGCAATTTTGAGGATGAAATCATTAAGTCTGAGATTCCAGTTATAGTAGATTTGTGGGCGCCGTGGTGTGGACCTTGTCACATGGTAAGTCCGTGGATTGAGGAGCTTGCAAAGCAGTATGACGGGAAGTTCAAGGCAGCCAAGATGAACGTTGATGAGAATGTCGAGACGCCGACCCGGTATGGTATCAGGGCTATTCCCACATTGCTTCTGTTCAAGGATGGGGAGTTGAAAGATACGATTGTTGGTGCCGTCGGAAAGGCAAATATTGAAAAGTCCATGCTTAAGCTGATGGAATAGGGGTAACAGACCATAGCATAGGAATGGTGGATGCGACACAATCTGACTTATCTGCTAAAAATAGTTATTCTTATCCAGGTGTTGATTTTCTTTGTTACTGGTTGCTCTTTGCTCGGCCTTGGGGGGAAAAAAAAGGAAAAGTCGCCGGAAGAGCTGATGACGAAAGGTATGTCAGAGTTTGGAGGTGGTGATTACAGCAAGTCAATTGAAATCTTTCAAACCCTCAAAGACCGGTACCCTTACAGTAAATTAGCAGCTCAAGCCGAATTAAAGTTGGCTGACTCTCTGTATAAAAAGGGACTGTTTGAAGAGGCCCTTGACGCATACAAGGAGTTTGAAAGGCTTCACCCAAAAAATAGGGCAATTCCCTATGTGATCTACCAGGAGGGTATGTGTCACTTTGTCACGATGAACAGGGCCGACCTGGATCAGACCAAGACAAAAATGGCCTTGAAGGAATTTGAGAGGCTGCGAAGAGCCTTCCCGGATGATCAATTTTCCTTTATGGCCCAGAAGAGAATCAGGAAATGCCTCAAAAACCTTGCGGAGTATGAATTCTATGTCGGTCATTTCTATTACAGAAGCGGGCACTATGTGGCAGCACTGAACCGGTTCGAGTATCTCCTCAACCATTACCCCGATCTCGGCCAGTATGGGAAGACACTTGTCTATATTGCGAAATGTAAGGAAAAACTAGCCAAGCAAAAGCCCGAACAGTAACCCCCCCGCCCTCCGTAATCCTTCTGAGCTTACTCAAGAAAGAGTCAAGGTTTAACCTTCTGTCTCGGACCAGGCGGCAGGCTGAGAAATAGCAATTGATTGTTCATGTCATTTATGACATATTTCATTCATGCGGTCATTTTTTAAGGTAAAGACAGCCAAGGAGGTTCTCGAGCTCCTGAGAACCGTTCAACCCTTGGGGGCTGAAACTGTTCACATAACAGATGCCCTCAACAGGGTTCTGGCGAGCGACATTGTATCCAGTGAAGATATACCAGGATTTCAGAGATCCACGGTAGATGGATATGCCCTTGGTGCTAAGGATACGTTTGGTGCAAGTGAAAATTTGCCCACCCCCTTTGTTATTGTGGGGGAAGTCAGGATGGGCCGGAAGCCCAATTTTGACCTTAAAAGGGGAGAGTGTGCGCTCATATCAACTGGAGGTATGCTGCCTGAGAGCGCTGATGCAGTGGTCATGGTGGAGTATTCTCAAAAGGTTGAGGATACGGTTGTGGAAATCAGCAGGCCGGTTTCCCCGTTAGAGAATGTGATCCTTTCTGATGATGATGTGAGAAAAGGCCAGGTGGTTTTGAAAAAGGGAACCCTGCTGCGACCACAGGACCTGGGTATTTTTGCAGGTCTGGGCATGAGCACCGCAGTTGTATTTAACAAACCAAAGGCAGCAATCATATCTACCGGTGAAGAAATAGTGGATGTTACCCAAACGCCGAAGCCGGGACAGGTAAGGGATATCAACACTTACACCCTCGGGGGTCTGTGCACTGAACTGGGCGTTGAGCCAATCTATCTGGGTCTTGCTGGAGATAGATTTGAGCAGTTGAAGGTGCTGTTTGAAAAAGCACTATCCCAGGCGGATGTTATCCTCCTTTCTGGGGGGAGCTCAGTAGGCGCGAAGGATTTGACCCTGGACCTGTTTCTCTCTTATGCTGACGTCGAGCTCATGGCCCACGGCGTATCCATCAGCCCTGGTAAACCGACTATCATTGCACGGAAGGGAAACAAGACATTGTGGGGTCTTCCTGGGCATCCGGTATCTGCCATGGTTATCTTTGATGTTTTCCTGAGGTACCTTTTTGGCAGACTTTCTGGCCTCTCAGACCCTGCTGCTTTTCATCGCCCAACAGTTAAGGCAGAGCTTGATAGAAATATAGAGTCAGCCAGTGGGCGGGAGGATTATATACGGGTAAAGCTTTCCCATGAGGATGGTAGACTGGTGGCGAAACCGATTCTGGGAAAAAGTGGACTGATATCAACCATGGTTGAGGCAGATGGTATCATAAGGATTGAGATAAATACAGAAGGGCTTTATCGGGGAGATAGGGTAACGGTGAGGTTGTTTTGACAAAAAAGCAGCCACAAAAGATATACCTCAAAATGAAGGATCCTCAGGAGGCGCTGGAGCTCTTTTTTGAGACCTTTAATCCTGAGGCAATCCAAGACGCAGAAGAGATCTCAGTTCATGAGTCTTGCGGAAGGATCACCAAAGAGCCTATCTTTGCAAAGATCTCATCACCTCCGTACCATTCTGCGGCAATGGATGGCATAACGGTTAGAGCAGAAGACACCTATGGGGCCACCGAGCGGAACCCAAAGCGATTGAAAATAGGACAGGAGGCTCTGTGGATCAACACGGGCCAGGTAATTCCCGAGGGAAAAAACGCCGTGGTTATGGCTGAGAAGCTCAACCAGATTGATGAGGAAACAGTTGAAATCGAATCTTCCGCATTCCCCTGGCAGAATATCAGGAAGGTAGGAGAGGATTTTGTTGTAACAGAGCTGCTTTTCCCCCAAAACCATAGAATACGACCATTTGATCTTGGAACCCTGATTGGGGGTGGGATTTTGCATCTGAAGGCGAGAAGAAGACCCCGGGTGTTGATAATCCCCACAGGCAGCGAGCTGGTAGATCTCAGTGCCCTGTCAGATCCCTCTTCTCTGAAACAAGGCAAGATCATTGAGTCGAATTCCTCTGTTCTTTCTAGTCTTGTTGAGGAGTGCGGGGCTGAGCCTATTGTAGAGAAAATCGTTGAGGACAAGAGTGAAAAGGTCAAGGAGGCTCTGCTAAAGGCAGTAGACTCTGAATCTGATGTGGTGATTACAATTGCAGGCTCATCTGCAGGCAGGAGGGACCATACAGCCGAGGTAATTGAGGGCACCGGAGAGCTCCTCGTTCACGGTGTCACCATAATGCCTGGTAAGCCTACCATTCTCGGGCGTGTAAAAGGAAAGCCTGTTGTTGGTATTCCCGGATATCCGGTTTCTGCCTACATTGCGTTTGATGAGTTTGTGAGGCCATACCTTTACCGGCTCCAGGGCTCAAGCACACCAAAAAAACAAAAAATAACCGTAGGTGCTTCGAGGGATATTCCTTCTAAACTTGGCGTGGAGGAATTTATCAGGGTTAATCTCGGCAGGGTAGGGGAGAGAATGGTGGCCATACCACTTCCCAGGGCCGCTGGATCAGTTACAACCCTGAGCAAGGCAGAGGCCATTATCAGGGTTCCTTCGTTTAGTGAAGGCATTGTGGCAGGTGAGGAAACAGAGGCAGAACTGCTGGTAGATCTGGTAGACATTGCCAATACTATCGTTATTATTGGAAGTCACGATATTACCGTGGATATCCTATCCGATGAGATCAGGGAGAAAGATAGCGCCATAAGGATTGCCTCTGGAAACGTAGGGAGTCTTGGGGGACTGCTGGCCCTGAAAAAAGGAACAGCCCACGTGGCTGGTGCTCATCTTCTAGATACAGCCACAGGTGAATACAATATCTCCTATATTCAAAAGTATCTGAAAGGGGTGCCCGTGCATGTGTTCAATTTAGTAGTGCGGGACCAGGGCCTGATCATTCAAAGAGGAAACCCGAAGCAGGTAAGGGGAATAGGAGACCTCACCAGAGATGATCTCAGCTTTATTAACAGACAGCCAGGATCAGGCACCAGGATCCTTTTTGACTATAAACTGCAGGAGATGGGCATCGATCCCTCCCAGGTCAGCGGCTATGACAATGAGGAGTATACCCATATGAACGTGGCCGTGGCAGTACTAAATGGGATGGCGGATGTGGGTTTGGGGATCATGGCTGCAGCAAAAGCCCTGGATCTGGATTTTGTTCCTGTTCTCAGCGAGCAATACGACCTGGTAATTCCGTCTTCTTTTGTAAATGATCACAAGATACAATTGCTGATCAGCGTGGCCAGATCCAAGGAGTTTCGGAAAAGGGTTGAAGCACTGGGTGGGTATAACCCGGAAAAGAGCGGAGCTTTATGGAAGGTAATTTGAGACTTTGGGAGCACTCATGGGCAAGGTGAGATTGAAATCACGGCAATGGCTGGAAGACAGTGAGGGAAACATCATCATGGGTGAGGGCCGACAGAGGATTTTTGAATTGATTGAACAGACAGGTTCAATAAATGAGACGGCCAAGCTTATGCGAATGTCCTATAGAGGGGTATGGGGAAAGATTAGGGCAACCGAAGAGCATCTGAATAAAAGGATCGTAGCGACAGAACGGAGGCATGGATCTCGCCTTACAGATGATGGTAAGAAACTTCTAATGGATTACTCTCGGCTCAAGAGGCAATGCCAAAAGGCCGATGAGGAGATTTTCACGGCTATATTCACAGGCAGATAGGAGGGTTTCGGTGAAGGCAGTTGGTATAGTTGGGTTTAAAAAGAGTGGAAAGTCCGCGTTGGTTATTAGATTATCTCAAGAGCTCGCAACAAGGGGATACCGGGTTGCTGTTATCAAACATACACCCAGGCATATCGATTTTCCTGACACGGACACATCAAAATTCAGATTACATGTTCCTTTTGTTTCTGCCATTTCTCCCAACGAGACGGAAATAATCTTGAAAGGAAAAAAAAAGATCGAGGATGTCCTCACCTATTGTGACACCGATATTGTATTAGTTGAGGGATTCAAAAAGGAAAAGACGTTTCCAAAGATTGTGTGCATAAGAAATGAGAATGAAAAAAAAGAACTATTTGATGGACTGCAGCTCTGTACCGCCAGTTTTGAGGAAGGTGTTTCTGATTTTATCATAGCAAATGATGAACATATAAAGGATATTGCGGCTCTTGCCATTGAAAGGTCTTTCAAACTGCCAAGTCTGAACTGTGGTCATTGTGGATATGAGAGTTGTTATGAGCTTGCGAGGGAGATAGTAAAAGGAAAAGAGAGTGTTGATAAATGTGTCTCTTTGCATCCGCCGGTTTCCATTAAGGTTGACGGGACCATGTTCCCATTGAACCCCTTTACCTCTGAGCTGTTTAGAAATACTATTCTGGCAATGCTGTCTTCTCTAAAGGGTTATAAGAAGGGGGCCGTTGAGATAGAGATTCCGTGAGTTAAGTGCCTAAAATGACAAGTGCCTAAAGTGGCTAAAGTTGGGGAATTGTGGATTGGTGAGAGATGCAACGAGTATCAAGTAACCAGTAACCACCAGCGAGAAGCAGATGTTAGTCGATAGATTCAACAGAAGGATCAATTACCTGAGGATATCCATTACTGACAGGTGCAACCTGCGGTGCATATATTGTGTGCCACCTTTTGGTGAAAGGAAACTGAGGCACAAGGACATCTTGCGCTATGAGGAACTGCTCCGGATCGCCAGGATTGCCATAAAACTCGGCATAAATAAGATCAGGCTGACCGGAGGAGAACCTCTCGTAAGGAAAGGGGTACAGGAGTTTATACCAATGCTGGCAGGTCTCGAGGGCCTTGAGGATGTTTCCATAACTACCAATGGTGTCTTTCTGAAAGAGAATCTGGAGATCTTGAAGGCTGCGGGTATCAAGAGGCTCAACATCAGTATTGACAGTCTGGACAGAGAGAAATTCAAGAGGATTACCCGGTTTGATTATTTCAACAAGGTCTGGGAGGGCATAGAGACGGCTAGAGATATGGGTTTCTATCCCATCAAGCTAAATGTGGTGATGATGAAAGGCGTCAACGATGATGAAGCTCTTGATTTTGGCCGTCTTGCCCTTGAACAGCCTTACCATCTCAGGTTCATCGAATGTATGCCGGTGGGGTTGGCGGAAAACAGTCTCGCGTTCATTCCTAACGGGGAGATAGAAAAGACCCTTATCGACACATTTGGACCGTTGATACCGATATCCCCGGGTCTCCATGATGGCCCTGCCACAAGATTTAGATTTGAAAAAGGTAAGGGAGAAATCGGGTTTATCAGCGCAATCAGCCATTCATTTTGCCAGGAGTGTAACAGGCTCAGGCTTACGGCCAATGGAATGCTCTTGCCGTGTCTCCTTTCGAACACAGAGGTAGACATCAAAGATCCGTTGACACGAGGTTGCCTGGATGGCGAATTAATTGAGGTCTTTCAAGAGGCAGTCAGCCTCAAACCAGAGTGCCATACACTGAATCTTGAACATGACCAGAGGGTTTATCGAAAAATGTGTTCCATTGGTGGATGATCAAAAAAACGGAGATTACCGGCCATGGCCGGTAATCTCCGTTTCTCAGTTAGATACAATTTGTTAGCAATTACACCTGGGCTGCTAAGGCCGCTGCCTCTTTCCCCGCAATAGATATTCTTTCCGCCGCATCTTTCTTCTTTAAAAGGCTGACATCATCGGCATCAACATATTCAATTGCGTCTACCTCACAGAACCGGACGCATTGAGGGTCGCCATCACAGAGGTCGCACTTGAATACCTTCTTGTCTATGGAATTAAAACTCATAGCGCCGAAGGGGCAGACAGCAACACACGAGCGGCAACACGAGCGGCACCCGATACATACATCATAGTCAATCACCAACCGGCCAAGCTCCTCATCACGGGAGATAGCCTTGACTGGGCATACATTCATGCACGGGGCGTCCTGACACTGCTGACACGACATTGGGACATAAAGACCCTCCGACTCCCACTTCATCACCTTTATTCTGCTCCGAGTCGGGTTAGAAATACCATCATGCATTACCGCACAGACGAGTTCACACAGCCGGCACCCGGTGCACTTCTCGTAGTTTATTACCAGAACTTTACCCATTGATTCCATTTACTTGCTCCTTTCAAATAATCACACTAAGTGAGAAGGCTCATGTTATCAAGACCTTTATGCTCATAGAATTCATCGATCATCTGAATAAATTTTTTCTTGTCAATCTTTCTACCGACGACATCTATGGCTCCCCGTCTGCAGGGCTCATCAAAATAGCGATGGTTCAACATATCGCCTTTCTTGAGATCGTCTCTTGTCAGCCCTTCCCTTAGGTTGAAGAGTCTTTCAATCATATTACACCTTACAGCCACATCCCAGATTTCCTCTGGGGTCATTTCGAGGCCGGTATTGTAATAAAGAACTTTTGACCAATCCTCGAAATTAGGAAGCGTCGCCCCCAAAAAAGTTGTGTGATATTTGCATATACCAAGGCAATCTACACCCATATAACAATTCTCCTGCCAGAAGACCTGCCAGGGTTTACCGATATATTCGGTATGCTCAGAGCTTAACGGCCCATCATAGGGAACCGGGTTACTGTAAATTTTCCTTAAGACCTCTTCCGGAAGGTGGTACAGATCAATGGCCGGTCTGCTCCTCAAATGGTCAGAACCTCTTGACCCCGTGGCAATGTTGAGTGCCAATCCAGGCGTTGCCCTTTCATCTGAATGGAGGTTGCTCATACCTTTGACCTGAATGAGATAATCAAAGGAATTCTTGCCAATCTTTTCCGACGCTGCAATACCTCCGTCTGCAAGGGCGTCACCTAGCCATCCCTTTCTGTAACAGATTCGTTCGATCATATCTATAACTGCATCATCATTTCCAAACCTCAGATCCAATCCATCTGTTTCTTTGCTGGTGATGATGCCCAGTTCATAAAGCTCCATGGCCCAGGAAATAAGGCTTCCTGTTTCGAGGTTATCCATTCCGAACTTATCAACAAGATGATTTCCTGTAAGTACCGTAACAGCCCTAGGTGTATCCGTCTCTCCACCAAAGGCACCCTGGGATGTATATTCCGGCCCCTCATCATATTTTCCGGCATAGGGGCCTGAGGGAATTTTGTATTGGGCACGGCAGTGAACCTGGCAGCCAAAGCAACCGGCCATGTGGTACGGCCCCATGGTTTCGGTGCAGATCTCATCAAGCCTCTCGGGTTCGATATCATCGGCATACTCACACTGGTTGTACTGGAAATTTCTGGTCCTTATGCCACCCCAGGAATTTGTTGCCCCCCAGATAAAAGGTGTTCCCAGGGCTCCCTGGGTCTGATTCACTTTGGCGCTGACTATTTGGTCGATGAAACGCTTATTATATTCCAGGGCTTCTGTTGGCCGGGCTATCTTTATATCCATGGTTCCCCGGGTTGCCACGCCCTTAAGATTCTTGGAGCCCATAACGCATCCCATCCCTGATCTGCCACCGGAATTCTTAATTCCCGTCATTACATTTGCAAACCTGACCAGATTCTCGCCGGCAGGGCCACAAACACAACACTTGACCTCCTGGTCACCCAGGTCATCCCTGATTGCCCACTGTGAGTCTGTTACGGATTTACCCCAAATGTCGCGGGCATCCCGAATCTGGATTTCACCATTGTGGATATAGATATAAACGGGATGTTTGGCCTTGCCCTTGATGACAAGATGATGAAAGCCTGCCCAGGCCATTTCAGGTGCAAAAAAACCTCCCATATTTGCACTGCCGAGTAACCCGGTCAGGGGTGATTTGGCCATGACATGAGTCCTGGCGGTTGCTGAAGCACATGTGGCTGTCAGGATACCTCCGCTTATCATGAGTGTATTTTTAGGCCCTATGGGGTCACAGCCCTTTTCTGTATGATTGTAAAGAAGATATGCATCCAGCCCCCTGCCCCCTAAAAATTTTTTCCTTACATCAAGCGGGATAGGTTTTGTCTGGATATCACCTGTAGTTAGATCAATATATGCTATCTTTCTGTCTAACGGCATATCATGTTACCCCCATTTCTTTTAATTTTGCTTCTGCCAATTTTCTGTTTGTGTCCCATACCGGTCCCCTGATACGGGGCAGGTTGGGATTGACCCAGTGGACCCGGTATTCCATTCCGCATGTCGGGCATTTGGCGGTCTTTTTTCCCTTTTCGGGCTGAATCCTTTCCATGCACGTAGGATTGTGGCATCTAAACTTACCGTAGGTCCTGGTTTTTCGCAGACTCTCTGCCGTTGATAGCCCTTCTTTTTCTATTGTCATAATACTCTCCTCTGTCTTGAAGCAGAATACCAAAATAAGCCCAGTTCATTATCGTGAACCGTAAACATAATAAACCATACCATAATTATCCCATTTGTCAAGGGAATTGTCTTCATTAAAAAATCACTGTATTCTATACATTTTATTTTTAAATATAACTTAAAATGTGCGTTGACAAACAATGCCACAAGATTATAAAGTATAAATGAGTTCATTATGATGAACAATAATGTGAAAAGATACGGCGCACCCTCAGTAAAAAAGGCTTTTGAAATTCTTGGGGTCCTTTCTTCATCCAAAGAAGGTCTGGGGGTGAGCGAAATAGCAAGGGGCCTCAATATGGCCAAGAGTACGGTTCATGGCATGACCTCTACCCTGGAGGAGTTGGGGGCTGTTATGAGAGACCCGCAGACGAAAAGGTACAGACTTGGCCACACGCTTTTCGAACTTGGCAGATTGACCTATTCCCAGATTGATCTAAAAACTCTGGCAAGATCCATTATGGAGGAACTGATGGAAAAGACACAAACGTCGGTTTTTCTGGGGATCTTAAACTGGGACCATGTGACCGTGTTGGATATTGTTGAATCTAGACAGGATCTTAAGATTACGGCCCCAATAGGAACAACAATCCCTCTATTTGCCGGAGCAGTAGGAAAGGTCTTTTTGGCATCAATGGAAGAAAAGCAAGCCGAAAAAATCATCCTATCAAAGGGACTGACCCGGTTTACGAAAAATACCATTGTAGATCCGAAGCTGTATTATCAGGAGTTAAGTAGTGTCAAAAAAAAGGGCTATGCCGTTGATGATGAGGAATATATCCTGGGTGTCAGGGCTGTAGCATCGCCAATAGTGGGCTTGGGTCAATTGATGGCGGCTATTTGGGTCGTTGGGTTCAAGGCAAGTCTGAACGAAAAAAAAATAAAGACCATTATTAAGGTAACCAAAGAAGCGGCGGAGGCCATTAGGAGCAGGATTCAGGAACAACCCGGAGCTTAGTTCTCTTCGCTCATAATCGGAGTAGTGGAATAATGGAAATAAACGAAATTGAAATACTTTCAGTTGGTGTCGATGTAGGGAGTGCAACCAGTCATCTGGTTTTTTCAAATCTGTTGCTGAAAAGAGATGAACGATCTGTTTCTCGTCGTTTTCAGATTCAGGAAAGGAATGTAATTTATGAAGGAAAAATAATCAATACGCCTTTTCTGGATAACAAAACAATTGATATCGATACATTAACTGAATTTTTTAGAGAAGAATACAAGCGGGCAGGGATTGATCCTGAGGATATTCAAACAGGTGCAGTTGTTGTAACTGGAGAAACAGCTAGGAAAGATAATGCAAGGCAAATAGCAGAAGCCCTTTCCAATGATGCAGGAAAATTTGTCGCAGCAACGGCAGGACCGAATTTCGAAAGCTTAATTGCTGCAATGGGCTCAGGTGCAACAACCCGATCAAAGGATTACAATAAAACAATACTGTCTTGTGATATTGGTGGGGGGACATCTAACATTGCCATATCAAAAAATGGGGTGATTCTATCCACAAGTTGTATATCTGTAGGCGCTATTTTAATTGGCGTAAATCCTGAGGGAAAGATTTGGAGGATTGACGAACCCGCAATCAAGGTTATGGAACATATTGGACTAAATTACAAAATTGGGGATCACATCCCAAGGGAGGATATAGAAAGGATAGCAGCGAAATTTGCCGAAGTTTTAATTGAGGTCATTACCGGTCCTGCAAGTTCCTCTTTGGCCAGGCAGTTAATGTTGACTGATGATCTAGATTTTCCAGATAAAATTGATGAATATTCATTTTCGGGGGGTGTCGCAGAATTGATGTATGGTCGTAATGGCAATTACGACGATATAGGAAGAATCCTGGCCAACAAGATAAATTCTCTGACATTTAAGTTAGCTTCTCCAGTTATAGAACCGGTAAATAAAATTAGGGCAACCGTCATTGGTGCAGGTGCATATTCGTTATCCATTTCCGGGTCTTCAGGATTTATGGATAATAAGCTCTCATTTCCGATAAAAAATGTTCCCGTAATCAGGGTGGATGTCGAAAGGTCAAAATTAAGCGTTGAACACGTTGTATCACAGATAAATATTTCATTTCAGAGGTTTGATTTGAACGAAGGCGAAAAAACTGTGGCATTATACTTCAAGGATCCAGTCATGGCTTCTTACCCCAAATTAGAATTATTTGCAAAATCTATTGAAGCTGCTCTTCCCATTTCAATAGAGAATAACATACCGATTATTTTAATCTTTGAAAAGGATATCGCCTGCAGTGTGGGAAACGTAATCCGCCGGGAAACTGGTTTAAAAACTAATTTACTGGCGTTAGACGAATTACTTCTGGAAGAAGGAGATTGGATTGATATCGGCGAACCATTAGTTGCTGGCCAAGTATTTCCCGTTACCGTAAAATCTCTTGTTTTCAATAGGAATTAGGTTACTCAATTATTTCTTTCGAGTTCTTTTCTGTGCCAGGGAGACAGCTGATGCAACAGGTCTCCAATGTTGACCATTCTGCAACGGGGACAGAAACGCAGATATTCGTGAGTAAAGGTCTGCCCGATTTTATCCAGCTGGGGGGCAGGCGCAAACAGCGTACCACATCGCTCACATGCCTTCAGCTCTACTGACCGGATCTCCTGTTTGGGGACGATCTGGAAAAATCTCCCAACACTGATCTCATGCCGCAGGTCGGCAGCGCCTTCAGGGCAGGTACTGACACATGCCCCGCAACAGATGCATTGGTAATGGGAGTAGGTGAAGATTCTTAGGTTTCCTTCATCGGTAGATTCAAGTGTTCCTGTTGGGCAGTTTAATTCACACGCGGCACAACCTGTGCATTTTTGAGTGTTAAGACGGGTTCTACAAAAGAGGAAAACCGCCATAGTTATCATTGCCTCACCGCTTAGAATATGAATGGTCCACATATTATTTCCCAAAAAAGCTATGGAATCTAGACTACCATGGGTTAGACAGTATCCGGTTACAAAAGGTAATGCCGTGAGAATGATTATAAGGTAGTCTTGCATGGAAGAGGTAATGCGAATGTCTTTAACTGCGATACGCCTGATCAGAAAATAGACGGCAAGGCCTAATAAAAGAAGTGTCATCCAATCCGCCCATGCATCTGGCAGAGACCCCCAGGCCCACTCAAACCTGGATTCTTCCCATAAGGCGATATGTCCTGAAAACCAGACAGGCACAGCAATAAGGCATATGTGGAATAAATAGCGCAGTGTTGCATGCATAGGTTTTTTTATCACTGCATTATGAAAAGGCAGGAGGGAGCGCCCAAATGTAGCTAAACTATGCCTCCATCTGTAATCTTTATCCCTACTGCTTTTTATAATCTCAAAGAAAAAGAAAACAAGCCTGGCAATAGTCCCGATAATAAATACCAAAAAAACAATCCACAATAATGGACCTTCTGTAAAGGATGAGAAATCCATCGTTCGCTATTCTCCTATTCTTAGATCTAAAATTAGTTTCCTTGTCAATAGGGTTTTGCCAATGAACCACTGCCGCAGTTTCCCGGAACCCAATATTCCATTGCTCCATTGTTCCAGCATTCCAATCGTGAGCGAAGCGAACTAAGCCCTGCCACTTGTAAATGACATCAAAAGGCAAAAAGTTTATTATTATCCAAAAAAATGGTTACTGACCAATGACGTTGCCTATTGATAATATAGTTATTGTCTGAACGAAACCCTCGAAATATAGTTTCCAAATTTTGGCCCTGAATCTTCAACGCTTTGAAATTGTTCTGTTTTTTTAATCCAAAATCCACAATCCCTGCCCGACGGACGGCGGGCAGGTCCAAAATCCAAAATCGTGCCTGAACTGGCTTTTCGTTCAGGCACTAGTTACTGTCTCTTCCTGAGGACTCGTTTGTCTCCTATCCTTACTGTTAACTGGATTTTATCAAAGTATTCTATAAGAGGAATGGTATATTTTCTTGAAACCCTGGTGATCTCCTTTAGTTGTGGTGTGGCTATCTCGCCTTTCTCCTTTACGAAATCAACCAGCCGATCCTTCAGCTCTTGGATGGACTTTTTGTGGAAATAGAGATCCTCTTTTACCTTAATGAGGGTTCCATCCCTGACCATGATTTCCAGTAGATCCCTTGTCCCTCGCCCAACTTTGTTCTGATCCAGGTCCTTAAAGTATGGTGGTTCAAGATTTGCCTTCAGATAGATTTGCTCGATCTCCTTGCGCAGCGCTTCCTGATCGTGGAGGAGTTCGATTTTATGATCCTTATGCCGGATAATATCCTTCTCTCTGGCTACAACAGAATCCTTTGCCAGGTCATCGATCAGGTGATTGAAGAGTTTCTCCTTTATTTTACCTGGCATCTTGGACCTCAATTCCTCTTTGAGTAGTCCCCTTTTGAGGGGAAAGCGCCTGTGGTATGCTGTAAGTATCGTTACGATCTCTTCTTTTGCCTTATTGTAAGATTCGGCATGTATGAATTCCTCATTTTCGGTATCGGTCCGAATAATGATCCTATCCGATATTAACCCCTTGACTATTTCATCCAGTTCCTTTTTCCTGAGATTGGTGAGAAAGGAGAGCTCGGTTTTGCTGAGGCCTTGGAGTTGACTCCCCTTGATGAACTGCTCAGCAATTTCTCTGTCGGATCCGCTGCTCAGAACAGAGAGTTCCTTTAGGCTTTCTTTTGAGAACCTCTTTTTTTTCAGGGGAAGGGGATTCAGGACATAACCCCCTCCAATGGCCCTGATGGGAGAATAACTCCTGATGACAAAGCGATCTTTTGCTAGAACTACTGTGGGTCTTTCCAGGCGAAATTGGGCAAGGCATGTCTCACCCGGTGAAAGCTTGTCTTTATCCAAAAGAACAACGGTCGAGATGATCTCAGAGCTCCCGCAGTGGAACCTGACCCGGGCCCTGTTTTTGAGCCTCCTGGGCGCACTCTCCAGGTAGTCAAGAACGGTGTCCACCATGTAGGTGGGCCTAAGAGAGTCCTTTTCAGCCACCACATCACCCCTGGCTAGCATTTCTTTTTCCAGGCCTTGAAGGTTTATGGCCGTTCTGAGGCCTGCGCTTACTGATGGCACATCCTTATGATGCACCTGAAGCCCCCGGACCTTGCTCCTTATTCCCTTTGGATAGAGGGTTACATCGCTTCCCACCTTGATGTGACCTGATATGCTGGTACCGGTAACCACCGTGCCAAAACCCTTCATGGTAAATACCCGGTCTACAGGGAGCCTGAAGAAGGTACCGGGATCCCTCTCCGGAACATTTCGAGCAAGCTCGTCGAGGGCTGTTACGAGTTGCTTAATTCCTTGGCCGGTTTGCGAGGATACTTGCACTATAGGTGCATCTTGAAGAAATGTGCCAGCGAGAAATGCAGAAATGTCTTCCCTGACAAGATCAAGCCACTCTTTATCCACGAGATCCGTTTTAGTTATGATTACTAAACCATGTTTGATTCCAAGAAGAGAGCAGATTTCAAGGTGCTCTCTCGTTTGAGGCATGACACCCTCATCAGCTGCGATAACGAGTGCCACTATGTCAATACCGGCGGCACCGGCCACCATGTTCTTAACAAACTTCTCATGACCGGGCACATCCACGATGCCGACAATGACTCCGCTCGGGAGCCGTAAATGTGCAAAGCCCAGTTCAATGGTTATTCCTCTGAGCTTCTCTTCCTTGAGTCTGTCCGTGTCTATGCCTGTCAGGGCCTTGACAAGGGCGGTTTTTCCATGGTCTATGTGACCTGCCGTGCCAAGAATGATCTGCTTCATTACTTCCTCTTTTTTCTACTGAGGCTAAAGTAAAGGTAACTCCACCCCTTGTCAAGAAACAGTTGTTCACCGGTGAGTCTCAGCGGATAATTTTATTGACCTTCCAGAGGGTTTCTGTTAAATTTACAAATCCTGTTCCCCGGTAGCTCAGTTGGTAGCCTGCCCGAGCCAACGGCCAGGGAGCGGGTGGCTTGATTATGTTTTATGTCTATATCATCCAGAGTCAAAAGGATGGTAAATTATACAAAGGTTTTACCTCGAATCTAGAAAAGAGGATAAAAGCTCATAATCAAGGAGAAGTAAAATCAACCCGAAACCGCAGGCCTTTTAAGCTAGTTTATCAGGAGGAATACGAATCTAGAAAGGAAGCCCTAAGAAGAGAGAAATTTCTCAAGAGTTTACAAGGAGCGAAAACTCTCAGGAATACAATAGAAGCCTTCCCCGGTAGCTCAGTTGGTAGAGCGGGTGGCTGTTAACCACTTGGTCGGCGGTTCGAGTCCGTCCCGGGGAGCCAATAAAAAAGGTCTATTCTTATCAGAATCAGGCCTTTTTTAATTTGAGGCTAAAACAGTGCTTTGTTATGTCTACATCATCAAAAGTGAATCAACCGGTAGATTTTACTGCGGCCAAAGCTCTGACCCTGAACGCCGCTGTCCCGCCACTTGCCCGCCATAGCTCAAAGAACGACGGCGGATAGACCGCCTCGAGGGCTTCCCCCCCTGTCTGCGTAGCAAACGCGACAGGCAGGCGGGCGGCAGAACTCTCTACAAACGGGTCCCGGCTCCTGTGTGGGCCGCTGGAGCCGTCTTTCCAGCTTGGCTCTATGTGGGGGAGGATGCGACCATGATCCGGTCCACCCTTACCGGGCGATCCCGCTGGCCATGATAGCCCTTTGCTCGGTCTTATTCGGTGAGACTCGGAAAAACCAGTTGACAAACGGGCACACTTTCATATAATGTAAGCCAGTTTGTACTGGTTTGTCCGGATGGATGCCCGTCAAGCGCGTCCGGTACGAACTGATTCGTCAATAAACAGCTTGGCAGGTTTCAAGAGTGAGACGGGAACCGAGGCGACTGGAGTTAACGATGGAAGATAGATCTGCCTATGCGTGGCCGCACGCAGACAGGTGGCTCTCCGTGGATGAGATCGCGGCTTATCTCGGCATCAAGCGGGACACGGTTTACAAGTGGATCGGCGAAAAACGGATGCCAGCGCACCGGATGGGCCGCCTGTGGAAATTCCGCAAGGACGAAGTGGACGAATGGGTGAAATCGGGCGGAGCCGACGACCATCGTCAAAACGATAGCAGAAGAGCCGGAAACCGATGACAACGTCAAGTAGCCAATTACGCGAAGATTGTGTCGTCATCGGCTCGCTCTTCAATGAGCCGATGCGCGTTGAGACTGTGCGGGCCGGTGGAGACGGCACTTGGACTGTGGGTCTTGTCGGCACACAGTCGGAGCGGTTCCGTAAGGTGACCCTCACCGACGGAGACATTAACACACTCACTATCCTGGATTCCGCTTTCAGCTACGACGGGGACGGCCGCCTCCTGAGGCTGGGGTTGCAGGCCTACTCCCTTGGCATCGCCTACGAGTTCGATCCTTACTTTGGCCTCTCCATCTCGCGCGTTGACCCGCTGCCGCACCAGCTCGAAGCGGTATATGACTATCTCCTGAAGCTGGCGCGGGTGCGGTTCCTGTTAGCCGACGACGCCGGAGCCGGAAAGACCATCATGGCCGGGCTTCTCATTCGGGAGCTTCAGCTTCGCGGCCTGGCAGAGCGCATCTTGGTCGTGTGCCCGGCGAACCTGTCTTTCCAATGGCAGCGTGAGTTGAAAGAGAAGTTCGACGAGAAGTTCGTTGTCATCAAAGGCGGCGATATCCGCGACCAGTTCGGCGTCAACCAGTGGCTGGAACAAAACAAGGTCATCACGTCCCTCGACCTTGCCAAGCGGACGGAGATCTTGCCTGGTTTGAGGCAGGTCCACTGGGACCTTGTTATC
>JAFDDT010000112.1 GCA_019310725.1 Deltaproteobacteria bacterium
AATCCGGACTGGGTGTAATCAAGGCCAAAATCGCTGCGGATCATCGGCAGGAGCGGTACGGGGAGTGCGGTAAGCAGATGGTGGGCAAAATGTGCCAGGACAAAGAGGGGCAGCAACCCGGAAAAAAATGAGCGGACATCTTCTGTTTTAATGGTTTCCCCCTTCCGTATGATCTGCTGGTTCTGAGCACAACATCCACTATACCCAGGCTGTTGCCCAAATGGAAATCCCTTTCCTCTTTTGCATCGTTTAACCGCCGGCGATAGGAGGAAATATTGATACCTTATCCCCTTCTTTCAATTCTGTCTCGACTCCGTCGAGGTTCTGGATGTGTCTCCCGTTTTTCAAAATGATGACATGAGGTTTTAGCTTGCCATTGTCAAAGATCTTCCCCCGGCGTTCTTGGGTATCGAAAACAAGATTCAAAAGCTCTCCTATATTGATTCCGGTTTCTACTGCAATTTCCATCGCCTTTGTCCCGAAGATATCCCTGAATGTTGCAAAGAATTGTACGTTTATCCTCTGTATCACCAGTACCTGCCTTTCGAATGACCGTCGTACCAAAGTGCCCAGTAGCTCTCTGGTGAGGCCTTTAGATACTCTTGGATGGGCCTGCACTTTGCCTTAAAGAGAAAGAACGCTGGACTGGGTAGATCCCTAGGGTACATGGACTCAAAATTCGCCATCCCTTTAGCCAATATAAGGTCTGCCTGGTCAACAAGATCAAGAAATTCCTTTGAAACATGTTCCCAATCTATCCCTGCTCCATCCGTTCCAGTGTCTACCACCTCAGAAAACCGTCTCTCCAGACTACCTACCTTGAGCTCAGCCCTGGTCACATCGTTCAGAGAAGGGCCACCCTTGACCACCAAAACCGTTCGTGCGGCCCGCTCTCGAATGTATTCATAGAGTGGCTGATCAAAGTAAAGCTCGCCAGCATTGTCAGTTAGGTAGAGCACCACGCCCGGATCTTGTGAGAGGAAACTCTCGAGTCGGGAAACATCATCGTGGAAAAAGGAAATGCCTTTTTGGATCTGGTCTGGAATGTGAGAGAGGGCCTCATCAGGATCCATGAAAAAATCCAAGCTATTACCCAAAACCGCCAGGCTCATGCGGGAGCGCAGATCATCTCCCACATACCTTTCCAGTTGTGAAAAAACTGTGTTGGCCTGTGCCATTTCCTTGGCCTTGAATTGGGCGTAGGGGTCTGACACCCCTGAACGGCGTATGATCTCCCTGAGGATCTCATTGGCCGCCTCAGGCGAGGTCATGCCATTCTTCTCGGCATCACTTAGAATTTCGCGGGCTATAGACCCAGTCTCAGCCAGGAATTCACCATCTTCCCCGGCAACCTGGGTGGCCGCCTGGCGAGCAAGATCCATTAAACAATCAACGCATTGGGGAAAGGGTTTGAAGGGTTCCACCGCTTAGCCTCCTTATAAAAAATCTTTCGCTTTTTGATCCTATCAGAGCCAAACCTTAATTCAAGAAAAAAAGACAGGTAAAAAAATGGTTCTTCCCAGTATCCGGTAATCTCCTGTGAGATGCAACCTCAAATCGTACAAGCCTAGCCCCACTCATTCTACGACTTGATTTTTTACCTTTGATTTTTTATTTTCCAATGTTACTACTGAGAGCATCAAATAGTTTGCAATATCGGGAGGGGCATGTCATCTTTTCTGGGGCTGTTGCCCAAAATGAAATTCCTTTGAGCGGTCATTAAAACGTTTTTTGCGAAGAAATCTTGGTGAAGCGGAAGATAAGCGATGTCAACTGTTTGAGCCCAAAGGGTGAGTTTTGACATCGCCTGGAGCGAGCCCTAAATTTATCAGAAAACGTTTTAGACTAAGGGAAAAAGGATTTCCTTTTGGGCAACAGCCTGTTCTGTTGTGACCATCCTACACCCTTCTCGGTTATGTACAATGCAAACACAAAACCGATACAGGATCATTAGTGTCAAATGGGAGGGTTACCCATGGCCAAAGTTTATAAACATCTGGAAACCAGACTTATTCACTCTGGTGAACCTGACCCGCCTATCGAGGGTGCAGTCAGTATGCCGATTTTTCAGTCTTCTACCTTTGAATACAGCGGGGCCGCCAGTTACCATGATCTCAAATACATTCGCCTGAACAATACGCCAAATCATATTGCGCTGCATCAAAAGCTGGCCGCCTTAGAAGGCGCCGATGCAGCGCTGGTGACTGCCAGCGGTATGGCGGTGATTTCAACTACCCTTCTGGCCCTTCTCTCTTCAGGCGATCACATGCTGGCACAAGATTGTCTGTATGGCGGAACACATGATCTGATCACCAAAGATCTTCCCACCTTGGGCATCTCATATGATTTCATCGATGCTGACAATCCGGGCTCCTGGGAGCACCAACTCCGACCCAATACCAAAGTTATCTATGTTGAAACAATGACCAACCCGCTGCTCCAGGTCGGAGATCTCAAAGCGGTTGTTGAATTTGCCAATGCCCATGGGCTGGTTTCTGTCATCGATAATACCTTTGCCAGCCCTGTCAATTTCCGACCACCTGAGTGGGGCTTTGACCTCTCGCTCCACAGTTGCACCAAATACCTCAACGGCCATTCCGACATTGTAGCTGGCGCTGTCATCGGATGCATTGATCTGATCGAGAAGATCACCCACAAACTTAACCACTTTGGCGGTTCCCTCGATCCCCACGCCTGTTTTCTGCTGCATCGCGGTCTGAAAACACTCGCCGTGCGCGTAAAATATCAGAATGAGAGCGCGATCAAGATTGCTCGGTTCCTAGAAGAGCATCCAGCAGTCAAAAAAGTTAATTATCCGGGCCTTGAAAGCCATCCCAGGCACCGCCGCGCTTGCGAGCTATTTGATGGTTTCAGCGGTATGTTGAGTTTCGAACACAAAGACGGTGTCAAGGCAGCGGAGCACTTTATGCAAAATACTACGATACCATTCGTTGCCCCAAGCCTCGGGGGCGTGGAAAGCCTCATCACGCGACCGGTCACCACCTCTCACTCAGGCATGTCTCCCGAAGACCGGAAAAAGCTGGGAATTTCCGAAAGCTTAGTCCGGGTATCGGTAGGAATAGAAGCAACCGAAGATATTATTGCGGATTTTGATCAGGCGCTGGGGGCTTGAACCGAGTTTATTGTGATGTTAAAAAGGTGAGCCATCACAATGGCTTGATGCCAGCATTACACTTGACTCTGTTGTTTGCAGTTTGCTAATGTTTTTTGAGAACCCAGGTTCGCTTACTATTTCCAGCGCATTGGCAAGGAGAAGGGTGGGCAGCTAATCTAACATGTGAATTCTAGAAACTTCTTTAGTGCTCTCTGTTAGGACAGGAGTAATCACGGAGTAATCTGGTGGAGGAGATCTATTCGGATATCTTGGTAGTAGGTGGGGGTGCAGCTGGATGTTTTGCTGCTATCAAGGCCAAACAGAATGGCGCCCACACTGTTCTCCTGGTAGATAAGGGATATGTGGGCAAAAGTGGGTGTAGCAAATTTGCTGCTGGTTCATTTAAGTGTTTCATCCCCGATGAAGATGATTTTGATCTCTGGTTTGGCAAGGCTATTGAGGAGGGCTATTACATCAATGATCAAAACTGGACCAAGATTCATTTGAAACAAGTATTTGATCGAGTCAAGGAGTTGAACTCATGGGGTGTTGATTTCCTTAAAGATAAAAATGGCGGGTTTGAAAGGCTGGAGGGACAGGGCTCTTCAGAAAAGAGGCCAATTAAGACAATTATGTTTCATGGTCCCCAACTGATGGATGTTCTTCGGGCGACAGCTCAGAAATTTTCGGTCGATATCGTTGACAAAACCATGATAACACACCTGTTACACGACAAAAAAAACAGCAAGAGCATAGCAGGTGCCCTGGGATTTGACCTGCGAACAGGCGAGCATAGAATTTTTAAGGCAAAAGCCACCATACTGACTGCAGGCCCACAGGCCTTTAAATCACATTACGCCTACCAAAAAATGGCTACAGGTGATGCCCACGTGATGGGGTTACGTGCCGGGGCCGAGCTTACAAATTACGAATTTACCTGCCATCATCTTTCCTGTGCCGATTTTGATACAACGGGGATGAATGTTTTGCAGGGCCTGGGGGCAACCTTTGTTAACTCAAAGGGTGAGCCTTATATGAAGAAGTACGATCCAGAGTATGCGGACCGTTCCACGATGAATCGATTGTCTGCTGGTATGGCATGTGAGGTAATGCTTGGAAATGCGCCGCTTTATTTCGATTTCAGTCATTTTGACGAGAAGTCTCTCGCCTACTTTAAGGATACACTCCCCATCATGTACCGCGCCTTTGAGAGAGCGGGGTATATCAATAATGGCACAATAAAAGACCGAGTCGAGTGGGTATCAGTGAACATGGGAAATGTGGGCTATGGCGGAGGGCTTAAAATCAACACCATGTGTGAAACCAGTTTGAATGGATTGTTTGCTGCAGGGGATGCCGCCTGTGGACCGGCATCAGGTGTTGAGGGCTTCTGCGCCTATGCCATCCCCTTTGCCACAACCTCTGGCGCCATAAGCGGCATAGCTGCTTCTGAGTACATAAAGGGCAGTGAAGACATATCTCCTTCACCACAAGAGGTTCGAGCATATTCACAAGAGCTTTCTCGACCACTCAAGACTCTTGACGGTGTAGAGCCCGACTATCTCATGCTTAAGGTGCAGGAACTCCTCTTTCCAATGGATATTTATCTCATCCGGCACCGCGAGAGGTTGCAACAGGCACTGGCCAGGTTTTGCGAGTTGGGTGACGAGTTTGTTCCGTTCTTGAAGGCCTATGACCCACATTACCTACGAATGGCGATTGAAGCATCAAATATGGTCACATGTGGTGAGCTGTTTCTGCGTGCTGCCATAACAAGAACCGAGAGTCGAGGTTCCCATTTTAGGGAGGATTACCCAGGCATTGATAACATCAACTGGTTAAAGTGGGTTATTCTTACCGAAGATCATGGAAATATCACAGTCTCAACAGAGGATATTCCCATCGAAACCTATCCTATGAAATCGGAGAGGAAAAAATATGCCTATCCTATTGCAAAAGCGATGAAAGGATTAGAATAAGGATTAAAATGTTTTACAACCAAGAAAAATTAGATATATTATTAACGCCATATTCTTGATATTACGATAGCCGGTCGTTGAATAGGTAAAGTATTCCAATCTTCTATTCATTGACAACAGGAGAGATGGAGCAACCCAATTTTTTTATAAAGAGCGATCATGGGAATTAGCTGGATAGACCAGAAGCGTTGCAATGGTTGTGGCAGGTGCGAGTTGATCTGTCCTCAAGATGTAATAAGGCTTAACGTGGAGAAAAAAAGGGCGTTTATCAAATACATCAGGGATTGTCAGTGTTGTTTTCTCTGCGAGCTTGAATGCCCGCAAAATGCAGTCTATGTGACGCCCTATCGTGAGAGAAGAGCAGTACTTCCGTGGTAGAAGAAAGAGGTTCTTACTGCCAAAAACCAAACAAGTGAAAGAAAGGGGGTGAAATCTAGTTTTCTTGTTATCATAAGCTTAACTCTTAAGGAGGATAATTATGAAAAAACAATTTGTAACCGGGGCATTGCTTGCGATAGTTTTTGGATTCACCGCTTTGTCCTGGGCAGGGACAACCCAGTTGTCCATATCAACTGGCTCTATGGGAGGTGGATTCTATGCCATAGGTGGTGGCATGGCTGCCTATATCTCAAAACATATCAAAGGAGTTCGCTGCACAGCAGTGACCTCAGGTGGCGTTGACGAAAACATCAACCGCCTTGATGTAGGAAAAGCCGATATTGGGCTAGTAAGCACCGGAGACTCCTATGCCGCCTTTAAAGGTCTGAAGCCCTACAAAAAGAAATTCAACAAAATGCGTGGCATGGGCATCCTTTTTGCCAATTGGGGCGAACCTTTCTGCCTAAAAAAGAGTGGCATAAAAACGTATCTGGATCTGAAAGGTAAGACGGTCAGCGCAGGGGCTCCAGGTGGTTCAATGCACAAATTGTTCTTTGATTGGGTTAGAATTCATGGCCTTGATCCAGAAAAGGACATGAAAATCGTGTATCTGCCATCCAGAGGCGCTGTAGATGCCCTGAAAACAGGCCAGATCGATGCCGCTATGGAAATTGCAGCAATTCCAACGGCATCAATAACAGAACTCTCCTTAACCCGTGACATCAGTATAGTCCGTTTTGCGCCGGGTTATCGAGAGAAACTCGTCAAAGCAATGCCAAAATATCTCCCCATGACAATCCCTGCGGGCACCTATAAAGGGATCGACGTGGATATTCAAACCGTTGGCATGGCAGCTCTCTGGGCCTGTAGAATGGATCTCCCCAATGACCTTGTCTATAGACTGGTTAAGTCCATGTACAGCCCGGCCGGCCTGGAGTATCTGGGAAAGGTTCACCCGGCAGGAAAAGGTATCAAACTGGAAAACGCTGCCAAATGGGCTCCTATCCCGTTCCATCCCGGTGCGGAGAGATTCTTTAGGGAAGCAGGTGTATTAAAGTGAAGCCTCCCCGCTCTGAAGAGCGGGGCATCCTCACAATGGATGGCGGAACTCTCCATAGCCTTTAGCCCTCCTTCGCTAAAGCTTCGGAGGGCTCTTTTCTCCGGGCACTCCAGTGGTTTGATGTATCCATTGGTTTGCCCGGATACACGTATGCTTACTTTACCATTCCAAAAGACACTCCACAACCCTGTATACCCAATATTGGTTGCACTAATCTACCACCAGTTGAGATAATAGAAGACATAAAGATCACTCTCTATATGTATATCAAGTGCTGGAAGGGTTAATAATGGTACCTAAAGATATAGACAGCAGTCATAAATATGATGAAAAACAGCCTGGTGTCACCCAAGGCAGTCGCAAGGTAGCTGAAAGAAAATTTTGTGGGATCCGGAAACACCTTGTTGACTTAGGGCTGGCCCTTATTGCCATCATGGTGCTGTACTGGACAATTCATCTTACTTTCGACATCGTGATCAAGCGTTCTTTATACCTCATGATGACTCTTGCCATGTGCGCCATTGTATATCCTTTCAGCAAGAAAGTATCTTTTGTCAAAGCTTCCCTTGTTGTTGATACCATTATCATCATACTTTCAATTCTCGGATCATTATATGTGATGTATGACTGCAACGCTCGATTCATGCGTCTGGGTGCATTGAACAGGTCTGATATCTTCTTTGGTATTGTTATGATAATTATTGGCCTGGATATTGGCAGACGGGTGATCGGCTGGGCATTGACATGGGTTTCATTGGGGCTCATTTTCTATGCCTATTTTGGTAATTTGGTGCCTGGGCAGTTTGGGCATCCGGGATTTGATCTTGCAACCATTGTCAGCCAGGTCTACTGCGGATTGGAAGGCTATTATGGGATTGCAACAAAATTTATGACCCTTTATGTGGTGCCCTTTATCTTGTTCGGGGCCTTCCTGGAAAAAACCGGAGCCGGTGATTTTTTCATGCAACTGGCATTTTCATTAACCAATCGTACAGTCGGCGGACCTGCAAAGGCCGCTGTTGTGGGCAGTGCATTTATGGGCTCTCTTTCCGGCAGTGCCATTGCTAACGTCTCATCGACCGGTGTATTCACCATACCCATGATGAAGAGTTTCGGATATAAGCCCCACGTTGCCGCAGCCATTGAAGCAGCCGCATCTACAGGCGGCCAGATTATGCCTCCCATCATGGGGGCCGTGGCCTTTATCATGGTGGAGTTTACCCAGATTCCCTATTTGACCATCGTCACGGTCGCCACCATACCGATTGTCTTATATTTTATTACCGTTTTTTCATTTATTCATTTTGAGGCGAAAAAATTCAAGATAGGAATCGATGAAGCCAGGTCCATGCCCCCTGTGCTTGTTGTTTTGAAAGGAGGCTGGCACTTTTTTTTCTCCCTGGTGATCATCGTCGGCACATTGGTAAGAGGCTATCCACCCGCTACAGCGGCCCTGGCCGGAATTGTTTCATTGGTAATCATTCATATCACCCGTAGCCGCCGAATTGACCTTAAACTCATCTACGAAGCATTGGTACTGGGTGGGAAGTATTCCCTTGGCATCGGTAGTATTATTGCCTGTATTGGTATCATCCTGGCCCTTGTTGGGTTAACCGGTGTGGGCCTTAAATTTTCATGGTTCCTCTCCGAGTTTACCCACGGCATGGCCTTTTTTGCAATCTTGCTCGTGGGATTGATCTCTATGGTTCTTGGAATGGGATTACCCAGCGGTCCTGCCTATATCGTTTTGGCCATCATGGCTGGCCCTGCACTGATCGATATGGGTTTTTCTCTGCTTGCTGCCCACTTGATCATGATCTGGTTCAGTATCGACTCAGAGATTACACCACCCGTTGGACTCGCCTCTATTACCGCCGCGGGCATCGCCAGATCGGAACCGATGAAAACAATGTTTACTGCATTCAAGCTCGCGAAAGGGCTCTATATTCTCCCCTTTATGTTCTATTACCGGCCGGCTCTATTGCTCCAGGGTTCAATCGGAATGATTGTTGAAACCATTATTTCGATCCTTCTGGGCCTCATCGCCTTTGCCGCATTCTGGGAGAATTTCTTGTTGAAGAAAACGGGCTCCATAGAACGATTTCTGCTGTTGATTGCCTCAGCAGGTCTCCTCTTGCCTGGCCTTATGTGGAATGGTATCGGATGCGTCCTGTTTGGCGGAGTGGTGTTAAGTCAAAAAATTAGTCTTTCAAAGGCTATGCGGGTGTCTAGCCAGTCTTGACTTCCTTGACTACATTACACATAAAGCATCTATTTGAAGGAGTGCTGGTAATGGGGTCTCGCATCTCATCGTCGGTCAAATCGTTGATATTGAAGTCCGCGTTATATTCTCCCCACCCCCATGCGATACGAACTGACCCAGGGTGCACGACACTTGAAACCCTTGCCTTCATAGTAATCCGGCCATTTGGTGTCGCTACTTTCACGCTGTCTCCGTCCATGATATCCCTGGTTTCCGCATCTTTTGGGTGGATGTCCACAAAGGGCTCAGGTTCTTGCTCTAACAAAGAGGGAATATTCCTGAACTGAGAGTGAACAAAACTATTTGGCCGTGCACCGCTGATTCCCACGAGCGGAAAATCGGCTTTCTGGTTGTGAAAACTCGGGCTATTTTTCCCATCCTCATCAAAGGTGGGAATGGGAGGATAGCCGTGTTCTCTGAGTGTCTCTGAATAGAGTTCCACTTTTCCAGACTGAGTGGGAAATCCACTGTTTCGATATTTCTCATACCTTGTCTCTTCGTAGTCGATTCCATGGTGGTTTTTCCTCAGCGACTCCACCGTAATACCTGACGGCGTGAGCTGATAGTCAATGGCCTCCTCCACAGTATCCCAGGGGAACTCATTCTCGTAGCCCATCCTCTTTGCCAGCTCAAAGGTGATCTTCGAGTCTGGCCACGTGTTCCCGACACAATCAATCACCTGATCTTGGAGCGTGACATGGTTTCGTGACATACTGCCGAGATTGAGCTGGGTTTTTTCAAAGCAGGTTGTGGTCGGAAGGATGATGTGGGCATGTTTTGCAGTCCGGGTCATGAATAAATCAATAACAACGATAAACTCAAGTTTTTCGAGGGCACGAAGCAACCGTTTTGAGTTTGCCATGGTCACTACTGGGTTAGATGCCTGGATTATCAGTGCCTTTATCGGATAAGGATCCTCTTCGACAATTGCGTCCACTACCGATGAAAGAACATGGTCCCCCCTGGTTTTGTGGAATCTATTGAAAAGGGGATATCTAAAGCTTATGGGCTTAATATCATTTGGAAATCGTTCATTGAGCTGAATGTCCTCAGTGGGGATGGCCTTTGGTAAGAGATCCCCTCCCTTTTTGTCTACGCTCCCAGTCAAGGCTCTCAACATACAAACTGATCGTGTATTCTGAAAAACGTTAACATGCATATCAAGCCCATTTCCATCCACAATGCAGGCGGGTTTTGTGGTTGCATACAATCGGGCAGATTCTCTTATCTTCTCTACATCCAGCCACATTTCCTGCGCTACCCTTTCAGGTGCATATGCTCCTACAGCCTCTTTCAGCTCATCAAATCCTACCGTCCATGCTCCAACAAAATCTTTGTCATAGAGAGATTCCGAAATTATCACATCAATCATGGACATCGCCAATAGCCCATCGCAACCGGGCCTTATCTGCAGCCAAATATCGGCCAATGATGTTAAGGTGGTCTCTATCGGGTCCACAACGATCAGTTTGGCGCCCCGCTCTTTGGCATAAAGTATTGATTCGTACCCTTGCGGGTTGCAATCCCTGTCGTTTTTCCCCCACACAACGATGCACTGGGAATTCTTGTAATCAGGGTACGACATAACACCATAGGTAAGAAAATGTGCCATTTCTCGTGCTACGTGACAAACAGCACCGTTTCCAATAGTATTAGGTGAGCCAAAGGCATTCATGAACCTGATGGCATAATCCCATGGAGCACCCCAGTCTGCAGCCATCCCTCTCATCCAGCATACGGACTCAGCCCCATACGTGGTTCTAAAAAAATCCAGCTTCTCTGCGATAATATCCAGTGCCTGTCTCCAGGATGCCTCTTTCCAATTGGCTTTGCCCTTCTCCTGCTCCTTTATGAGTGGCGTTTTTATCCGGTCAGCCGAATAAACAATATCTGGGGCCGCCTTCAGCTTTGGGCAGAAATAGTCTTCTTCTACCGCAGGGCCTGCTTCTCTCTCAGCCGAAATAATCCTCCCGTTCTCTAGATGAACCACAATTGGACACAGGGCTGAGCAGAGGCGACATATGGTGTGTTTTTCTTCCACAGAAAACTCCTTAAGTGCTTTGATAGTGTACGGGCCTAAAGATACTCATCCAGCCGAATGGCATCAAGGCCAGGCACCACCTTACGTTCAAACTCTTCCCACTGGTTGAGGGGCGCTGTTGCATCGATGCCCAGTTTCGACTGGTGAATCTTGAGCGGATCACGAGGAAACCCGAGGGCATTTTCTATCAGGAGAAGCCCTGTGGCCGGCCTACTTCTTGTAGCCATAGCCCACCAGACATCATTCACATCGAACACATTTACATCGTGGTCAACCACAACACAATACTTGAGCCACGAGTAGGCCCCGAAAGCGGCTGCTGCCACGTTTTTCGCCTCCCCCTCAAAACGCTTCCTGATAGAAATCATGCAGCTCATAATGGTTGGCGCCAGGCACACCGCCCGAACGTCAGCCACCTTTGACACAGCTTCATAGACTGTGGCCTCCCGTGAGAGGGCCAGAAGATGAATATCTTCCTGGGAGCTGGCCTGAATAGTCTGGTAAATGGCATCCTTCCTGTGGGTGATGGTCTTTACCTTGAAGACATGGTTCTCCATAACCGGAACATAGTACTCCATAAAGTCTCCGAACGGTCCTTCAGGTTCCCTTATCCCTGCCAGAACCTCCCCTTCCAGCACGATCTCCGCGGTAGCGGGAACCTCCAAATCCACGGTCTCACACTTTACAAGCAGGACCGGCTCTTTGCGTAAGGCGCTCGATATGCTGAATTCATCGACCCCATAACTGACTGTGGTGGCAGCCGCGAGGACATCAAAGGGGTGGTTCCCGATGGCCACGGCAATTTCCAGGGGTTTTCCCTTCCTTTCGCATTTGTCGTGGATAATCCCCAGATGCTGTGGAGGCATCATCCGAATTCCCAGCCTGGCTTTTCCCTTGTACTGCATCCTGTTGACAGAGACATTCCGGATTCCGGTATCCGGGTCCTTGGCAACAACTACTCCTGCAGTTATATAGGGGCCTGCATCCTTGCTGCAATGGGTTACCATTGGAAGCTCCTCAAGATTTACTTCGACCCCTTGCTTTACCACCTCTTTGACAGGACCTGCGGAAATCAATCGGGGCTCAATGGGGTTTTTGAGCCGCTCAATCCATTCATTCAC
>JAFDDT010000331.1 GCA_019310725.1 Deltaproteobacteria bacterium
GGCACAGGTTCGGTGTCGCTTAATGGCGGTGAGTCTTGCATGCTGAAAATTTGAGAACACATCCCTGGTTGCCGCCCTCAGGCGGTAGTTAGGAAGCCACCTGGAAAACCCTGGGATCGCTATCAGGGCAACAATTCCAAGGATTACAATGGTAACCAAAAGCTCGATAAAGGAAAAACCGTTTGATCGTTTCATAAAAGACTCCACAACGTGTCTCTCATCAGAAAAGCAAAACCGATGCCAACCCGCTCTGGTTCGTACCGGATAATGAAAGCGGCATGTATCTTACTGGTATTATTAGAAAAATAGTCTTTATAGCACGATGAATCACCGGGCAGACGGGGGAAGGGGAGGTGTAAAGTTTATTGTCAAGTGTAAAAAAGTATTACAATATGCCTGTTCACCTCGCTTCGAAAGGTGCTGGTGGGAAGCTGGCGTTAATTGAAGCAGAGATATAGTGCAAAGAATCGCCAGAAAACAAATCTACCCAAATCATGTGAGGTCAGAGAGACCAATATAGTGGAAGGTGATTGTGTTCAAGGGCAGGTCCTTTACGAATGTTTAATAACATCATCTATATTATTGTTGTCCTGGTAATATTTAACTTCAATTATCCTGGAGAGGGCCTCTTCAAATCACCCTTCACAGCCATTCTCCTTCTGTTTTTGTTATGGCTCAGTTTTTCAATCTACTGCAGGTATCGCTTTGCCAAGCTTCTGACCGCCCCTCGAGGCAGTTTTATGAGTTTAACTCAAAGCCAGGTCAGTTCAGCCTATCAGTGGTTGGTTACCAGACTTTCTATTCTTTCAATAGTCATATTCGCTTTGTGTGTCTACATCTTAAACCTGAAATACTGGCTTCTTCAGATCCCCGGGTTTGCCACGTTTTCAATCCTTTCTGGTGCTGCGGCAGTTAGTATCTTCTTTGTCTTTCTTGCAACCATCTGGTATTACGGCTTCCCCGTACATTATGCCTTTGCACATTCTCCTGAGGAAAGATGGACTTACATAAGATCAAACATAAAGCTCAATCTTCCCATCCTCTTTCCCTGGGCGATCCTCACTGTTTGCTATGATTTGATAACCTTACTTTCATGGCCCTCTCTGAAGAGAAGCTTTGAAAGTGAGATGGGACAATTTATTTTCTTGGCCCTTTTCCTGAGCCTTCTCGTAATATTCTTGCCCCCGTTTATCAAGTACTGGTGGGGCTGTTCAGCGCTTCCGAATACAGAGAAGAAAGAGAGCATAGTAGGTTTTCTCAGCAAGGCGGGCTTTAAATACCGAGCCATATTGCAGTGGCCATTATTAGAGGGGAGGGTGATGACCGCCGGTGTTATGGGCCTGGTGCCAAAGCTCAGGTATATTCTGGTGACCGATTCACTGTTGCATGCCCTTTCAGAAGAAGAGCTGAATGCAGTTATGGCGCATGAAATGGGCCACATAAAGTACCGGCACTTGCTCTTTTACGTTTTTTTTCTCCTGGGCTATATGGCTCTTTCGTTTGGTCTCTTTGATTTTTTCTTCTACGCTATAGCAGCGCAACCCCGGTTATTTGAGCTATTGAAAAGCCACGAGGAGTTACAGACAGGCATTTTTTATTTTCTGCTGTCCCTGCCTATTATCGTGAGCGTGATCGTCTACTTCCGATATATCATGGGTTTTTTCATGAGGAACTTTGAGCGTCAGGCAGATCTCTATTCGATTGAACTGATGGGCAGACCAGAACCCACTATCATGTCACTGGAAAAGATTGCCCACTTCAGCGGTCAAAGCCGGCATCAGCCTTCCTGGCATCATTTTAGTATTGCTCAAAGGGTGGAGTTTTTGTGGAGAGCCTGGCGAGAGCCCGAATTGATTAAACGCCATTCACGGCGTTTGACCCTTGCTCTCACCGTTTTTTTCGTTCTCGTCCTCTCTTTGGGGTATACCCTTAATTTTGGTTCGCTGAAGGCAAATCTTGAACAGATAACCCTGGAACATATTCTGAATCAGCAGCTCACCGGGTCCTCAGAGGATATCGAGATTTACCGGTATCTCGCGGCCGTGTATCACCGGAGAGGGAACATCGCCAGGGCCAAATGGGCATATGAAAACATCCTGAGACTGCATCCCGATGATGATGTGGCGCTGAACAACCTTGCATGGATTCTCGCCACTGCTCAGGATACAACGCTGCTTGACTATCCGAGGGCACTATCCTTGGCAAAGCAGGCCGTTGAAATAACGAGATCACCAACCTTTCTGGACACCCTGGCCGAGGCATACTATGTGAATGGATTTTACGAGGAGGCATTGCAAACCATACAAGAGGCCCTGGAGAATGCATCTGAAAACAAGAAATATCTTGCCCGCCAGATGAGAAAATTTGAGAAAGGGCTGAGGCTCCGAGAGGAGTAGGTGCATGGTTTTATCCCTTCGCTCATCTCTATTCTAATCCCAGATTTTTTCTGGCAGATTCAAGTTGATCCTGGCCGTATTCCCATCGGGCCATCAGCTCTTCTATTTTTTCTCTGACTTCGCTATATTCATTCAGGAGCGGCACACTTTTATTTCTATCGGTAAAAATGTCTGGATTTGAAAGGAGCTTCTCCAGGTCTTTCTTCCTCTGTTCTAAATTGGTGATTCGCTGTTCTAACAGGGTGAGCTTATCCTGGATTGGTTTCAGGATTGATCTCATAAGTGTCCGTTTCTCAGCCTCTGCCCTTTTCTGGTCCTTCCGGTTCCTCTTTTCTTTCCGGGGTGATTCCAGCACTTGCTTTTTGCCAGATTCCAGGGGCCGATGTTTTGAGATCCGATCCAGATGATCGTAGTATTCCTCAAGGCTTCC
>JAFDDT010000113.1 GCA_019310725.1 Deltaproteobacteria bacterium
GGCGGGCGGGCCCACTCATCTAAACTATGTGGGGCATAATCAAAAAAAAGATACCCATACCCTGCAAGAGGCTTAAGAATCAATAGCCTTAGGTTTCACTATGACGTGGCCCTGATATTTGGAAAAAACATCTTGTATATGATAAATAAGTTATGTGGTAGATTTAGTTTAGAGGCGAACTTTTCAACCATTAACACTTATAACTGCCTCTTTTTGGGCAGGAAGAAAGGGGATTAGCGTATGAGGGTAAATAGACGAGAATTTTTAAAGATTTCTGCGGGGACTGCTGCGGGTGTGATGGTGCTCGGTCTGGGCATGGATTTGAAACCGGTCAAAGCATATGCCCAGACTTTGAAGATTCGCTATGCGACAGAGAGTACCACCATCTGCCCGTATTGCGCAGTAGGCTGCGGCATCATTGTGCACACCAGCAAAGGTGCCAGCGGAAAGGTTATCAACACCGAGGGTGATCCTGACCATCCCATCAATGAAGGTAGCCTTTGCTCTAAGGGTGCAGCCCTCAGTCAACTGGTCAACAATGAGAATCGTCTCACTACACCTCTGTACCGCAAGCCATACAGTACCGAATGGCAGGCGGTTTCATGGGATTGGGTGCTTTACCGTATTGCACTAAACATTAAAAAGACCAGGGATGCTACCTTTATCCGCAAAAACAGTAAAGGCCAGGTGGTTAACCGGACAGAGGGTATAGCCCACATTGGAAGCGCCGCACTCGACAATGAGGAGTGCTGGCCCATCCAGGCCATGATGAGGGCCTTGGGGCTCGTATATATCGAACACCAGGCCCGTATCTGACACAGCGCTACTGTTGCGGCTCTGGCAGAGTCGTTCGGACGCGGTGCGATGACCAATCACTGGATCGATATCAGGAACAGCGATTGCATTTTGATCATGGGTTCCAATGCTGCCGAGAATCACCCCATCTCATTTAAGTGGGTAACAGAGGCCATGAAGACGGGGGCAAACCTGATAAGTGTTGATCCCCGGTTTACACGGACCTCTGCAAAGGCCAATTTTTATGCCTCATTGAGATCGGGCACGGATATTGCCTTTCTGGGCGGCATGATAAAATACATCATTGAAAACAATAAGTATTTCAAGGAATATGTGGCGAAATATACAAATGCCGCATTTATCCTGACCGGCAACTATGCCTTTGAGGACGGCCTGTTTTCAGGGTACGATCCCAAGACTCACAGGTATGACAAGAGCATGTGGGCATTTGAAAAAGACGGAAAAGGTATTCCAAAGAGAGATGAGTCTCTCCAGGATGCCCGCTGTGTATTTCAACTCTTAAAGGAACACTATAGCAGGTATGATCTAGACACAGTATCGGCTATTACCGGTACCTCAAAGGAAGATCTGTTAAAGGTCTATGAGATGTATACAGCTACCGGGAAGAGGGGAAAGGCCGGTACCATCATGTATGCAATGGGCTGGACACAGCACACGGTGGGTGTCCAGAACATTCGGACCATGGCCATGATTCAGCTCTTGCTGGGAAATATGGGAGTGGCCGGCGGTGGCGTCAATGCACTGAGAGGGGAATCCAATGTTCAGGGCTCCACTGATCACTGCATCCTGTTCCATATATGGCCCGGGTATCTCGCTACCCCGAGTACCAAATGGCCTTCCCTTGCCGACTACCTTAAGAGAAGGCCCAAGAGTAATGATCCATTGAGTGCCAACTGGTGGCAGAATGAGCCTAAGTACATGGTGAGCATATTGAAATCTTTTTTTGGAAGGAAGGCCACCAAAGAAAACGATTTCGGATACCCATGGGTTCCCAAGCTGGATGCCGGCAAGGCCTATACCTGGCTGGATATCTTTGATGAGATGTATAAGGGCACAATAAAGGGATTTTTCTCCTGGGGCCAGAACCCCGCAGGTTCGGGGGCCAATTCCAACAAGACAAGGCAGGCGATGACAAAACTGGATTGGCTGGTTAATGTTAATATCTTTGATAATGAGACAGGTTCCTTTTGGAAGGGGCCTGGTATGGATCCAAAAAAGATCAAGACCGAGGTCTTTATGCTGCCCTGTGCGGTGTCTGTGGAAAAAGAAGGTTCCATTACCAACAGTGGTCGCTGGATGCAGTGGCGGTATAAAGCGGCTGAGCCACCAGGAGATGTCAGACCAGACGGCGATATCATGACTGATCTCTTCAAAAAGGTCAGATACCTTTACCGCCGTGACAGAAATGCGGTTTTCCCCGAGCCGATCCTGAATCTGAAATGGAACTATACAACCAAAGGAAAATTTGATTCACATAAGATGGCCAAGGAGATCAACGGGTACTTCCTGAAGGATGCCACCGTCAAGGGAAAATCCTTTAAGAAGGGTGATCTTGTCCCGAGCTTTGCGTATCTCCAGGCAGACGGGTCAACGAGTAGCGCTAACTGGCTCTACTGCAACTCTTACACTAACAAGGGGAACATGGCAGCACGACGCATCAAAGAGAAATCAGGCATTGGCCTGAATCTTGAGTGGGCCTGGTGCTGGCCGGTCAACCGACGTATTATCTACAACCGCGCTTCGGTAGATGGGTATGGAAATCCATGGGATCCGGAACACCCGGTCATAAAGTGGAATGGTTCAAAGTGGGTTGGTGATGTTCCAGACGGTGGGTGGCCTCCGATGCTCAAACCGGATGGTACCCTCAATCCCAAGACCAAACAGCCGTTCATTATGAAGCCCGATGGTGTTGCGAGCGTATTCGGCCCGGGCAGGGCAGATGGACCGTTTCCTGAACACTATGAGCCCCTTGAGTGCCCGGTGGAGAAGAACCTTCTCTCAAGCCAGCTCATCAATCCCACGGCACGTATCTACAGTACCGAAATGGATGTTTACAAAACATGCGATCCCCGGTACCCCTTTGTATGCACGACCTACCGGGTGAGCGAACATTGGCAGACCGGTGTTATGACAAGGTGGCAACCCTGGTTGCTGGAGGCCCAGCCTCAGCTTTTTGTCGAGATGAGCAATGAACTGGCCAGGATGAAGGGGATCAAAAACGGTGAGAAGGTTATTGTGGAATCGGCACGGGGCAAGCTCGAGGCAGTTGCCATTGTTACCCTTCGTTTCAAACCTTTTACGATTCAGGGTAATGAAATCCATCAGGTAGGGGTACCGTGGCATTATGGATGGCTTCACCCTAAGGATGGCGGTGATTCGGCCAACCTGCTGACACCGTCGACTGGTGACCCCAATACCAGGATACCAGAAACCAAGGCCTTTATGGTCAATGTGAGAAAGATATAGAGGAGGTGATCTGATGAACGGAAAGGCATTTTTCATTGATACGACGTTATGTACTGGTTGCAGGGGTTGTCAGATTGCCTGCAAGCAATGGAATCAGCTTCCAGCCACCAAGACTGAAAACTGGGGAAGCTACCAGAATCCCAAGGATCTTTCATTTTATACCTATAAACTGGTACGTTTTTCTGAAAGTATAGGAAGTGATGGCAAACCGGTGTGGTACTTTTTTCCGGATCAGTGCCGGCACTGTGTTGAGCCGCCTTGCAAGGAGATGCCCGAGGACCCGAATGCCATCATCATTGATCAGCTTACCGGTGCAGTACTCTACACTGATAAACTGAAAAAAGAGAGCAGTGAGGATGTGAGGGACTCTTGTCCATATAATATACCGAGGGCTGAACATGGAACCGGGCATATGGCAAAATGCACTATGTGTGTGGACAGGGTCCAGAATGGGCTTCTCCCTGCCTGCGTTAAGACCTGCCCGACAGGGGCCATGAGTTTTGGGGACCGGGATGAGATGGTCGCCCTGGCGAAAAAGCGTCTGGCAGAGGTGAAATCAAAATTTCCCGAGGCCACGGTTACCGGTCTCGATGATGTAAGGGTCTTCTATCTCTTGGCTGATGAGCCTGCAAAGTATCATGAGTTTGCATTCGCTCCGGTAAAGCCAAGAGGAATCGACAGAAAGACGGCACTAAAGCGGATTGCCAGGCCCTTGAAAGAACTATCGAAAGAGTGGCAGATGCTTCACAAATTGGCAAGTTAGGGGAAATCCGCCAAGCAAGAAGGGTGCCTCCCATAGGTGCCCTTTTTGTTTTGGTCACAGCTTGTAGGCGAAGACAAAAGCGCTTATGTCTAATGAACTGTTAGCTCAAATAGATCGGGTTATCCAAAAGAGACCTCTCTACAAAGAGGCCCTGTCTACCTACAGGGAGTTGGTGCGTCTCATAGAGGATAGTAAGCCAGAGATAGCGTATTCAACGAAGGACGAAGCAGTAACCGAGACAAAGGTTGAACAAGGGTTTCCTGTATTTTCAAGAGAAGATCTCCCCCTTGACCTGAAAGCTACATCCTCGCTATTTCCCCGATTGTTTGAGCATCTGTCCTCGCAAAAGAGGGAAGATAGCAGGGCCTTGAAAAATGCCCTGGACAGGGTACAAACTGATCCACAGTGGATTGAGCGTGTTATTGCTGCTTTTCTTTCAAGGGATGAAACGACTTTCACCACCATGGCGCAGGAGGTGAACCTGGAACCGATGGTCCTTAGGTTTGTGACCAGTATGGCCTTGAAGCCCTCCCTGAATGCCCTGAGAGAGGCCGTTAGCGAGAGGATCGAGAAGGATGCCTGGCATTATGGCTATTGCCCTTTATGTGGCTCTTCTCCGGATATGGCCTCCCTAGATGACCAGGGTAAGAGGATACTTCACTGTGAACTCTGCGGCTCTGAATGGCGTTATCCACGGCTTAAATGCCCTTTTTGTGAAAACAGCGAACCAAAAGAGCTTGGATACTTTGTGAGCGAGGAAGAAGCAGGTTATCGTGTTGATTTTTGCAAGAAATGTAAGGTGTATATTAAGACACTCGATATGAGAGTTGTCGAGTCGCCAGCACCTCTGGAACTGGAAAACATTATCACCTTGCATTTGGACATACTGGCCCATGATCAAGGATTTATGACCTGCCATAGTCGTGGCGTAGAGTTGCAATGAAGCTTCTTGTCCCTCAGGGCTGGGCCTCAATTTGCTCAACGGTACTTTTCACCATTAGAACCCCAACAATAATTGATGCCTTATTTTGTGGTTTGATCCCCCACTGAGGGGCCAAAGAAAACTGCCATTCATACCCCGTCTTAGAGATGGGAGGCATTGTGGCATCTTTCGTAAGCCATTGGTTGATAGGCTCTGCGGGTTATGCAACATTGAACTGAAAGGTTATTTAGCCCCAAGAGAAGATAGAGATTCATCTAGGTTCAGCAGTTGAGGGTCTTTTATCAATGTGTCAGAGAAGCTTACCCTCGAGCTCGAATGAGGAAGGAGGTTGAGATATGTCCGAGATTAAGGAGATGCCGGCGGTATGGATTTCAGCAGGGGCATGCGGGGGGTGTGCTGTCTCGATGCTCAATGCCGTTGCGCCTTCAATAAAGAATGTACTGATTGATGAGGTTGTGCCGGGGAATCACATTAGCTTGAAGTTTCAGGTGAATATTTCAGCGGGCTCAGGAGATCAGGTGCTAAAGGCGATAGAGGATGTGGGGCAGCAGGAACAGGGCAAATTTCTTTTGATTGTGGATGGCGTGGTGTCTACTGCGGAAGGCGGTATATTTTGTACCGTTGGCGAAAGGGGAGGTGAACTGATCCCGGTCGTCCAATGGGTTCTGGAACTTGGCAGGAAGGCCATGGCCGTGATTGCTCTTGGGACCTGTTCTGCCTTTGGGGGTATACCTGGTGCAAGACCGAATCCCACCGGGGTGAAGAGACTCATGGACATCTTTAAGGAGGGGGGGGTCAACACACCGCTCATCAATGTCCCAGGCTGCCCGCCTCATCCCGACTGGTTAATTGGTACCCTGGCAAAGGTACTGATGGCAGGACTACCAAAGCCTGGGGATTTAGACGACTGGCTTCGCCCCAGGGAATTTTATGGGATGCTCATACACGAGAACTGTCCGCGTCGAGCCTATTTCGATGAGGGGAAGTTTGCCAAGAAATTTGGAGAGCCAGGTTGTCTCTATGAACTTGGCTGCAAGGGGCCCATCACCTATGCAGATTGCCCGATACGGCAATGGAATAACGGGGTCAACTGGTGCATCCGATCTGGTATGGGATGCCAGGGGTGCACCCAGCCGGAGTTCCCTGATTTCCTGGGATCTTTTTATGAGAAGATAACCGATGTTGATATTCCGAAGATCGGTGAATATTGGCAAAAACAGGAGGATTGAAAGAGATGGGGAAAATAGTAATAGACCCGATAACGCGCATTGAAGGGCACTTGAAGGTGGAGACAGTTGTTGACGGTGGCGAGGTCAAGGAGGCACGGTGCTCAGGGATGCTCTTCAGAGGGTTTGAGAAGATATTGGAGGGCAGGGACCCGCGGGATGCACAGTTGATAACAGAAAGAATTTGTGGGGTTTGCAATCACTGTCACACAACCGCGGCTGCATTGGGCCTGGATAGCGCCTTTGGTATCGCGGACAGGATACCAGAAAATGGCCGTGTCATGCGGAATTTGACCATGGGACTCCATCAGATTCAGGACCACATCCTACACTTTTATCACCTGGCTGCCCTCGACTACGTTGATGTAACAAAGGTTGCTACATACGAGGGGAATGACAGGATCTTGAATAGCATAAGGGCGTTTATCTCGAGGGGCCAACTTGCCCCCTTTGTGCCTCGCTACGAGGGGGATTACCGGTTTTCACCGGAGGTTGATCGAGAGCTGGTATCCCACTATGTTCAGGCCTTGGAGATGAGACGCAAGGGGCATGAAGCAACCGCTATCTTGGCTGGAAAGCTTCCTCATGCCTGTGCGGTCACGCCCGGTGGTATGACCGAAGTTCCCACCATAGATAAGATTTCCACGCTGCTGGCAAGGGTAAAGGAGATTCAGGAGTTCGTTTCAGATGTCTATGTGCCTGATGTAATCAAGGTTGCAGAAAATTACGGCGACTACTTCGAGATAGGAAGGGGTTGCGGGAATTTCCTTACTTATGGCTTGTTTGACCTGGACGGCAAAGACCCCGATTACACGACTAGGGCTCGGCTCTTCAAGCAGGGGAGTGCCTCAACAGATCTCAGGCATCAACCCCTTGACCTCGATCAGATCAATGAATGGATCAAATATTCGTGGTATGAAGGAGACACAGCGGGCCTTCATCCCCTTGACGGGGAAACCCTGCCAAATCCCCACAAAGAAGGTGGATATTCATGGATAAAGGCCCCACGTTACCGCGGAGATGTCTATGAGGTAGGTCCCTTGGCAAGAATCACAGTAGGATATGCAGCAGGCGACCCGGCTATCAAGGGGTTGGTGCAATCGGTCCTCAATCACTTTGAGGCCTCTCCGGAGGTGCTTTTTTCTGTACTTGGAAGACATGCGGCACGGGCCCTCTGTGCCCTTCACACGGCGAACAGCCTGCAGGACTGGCTACTTGAACTAAAACCAGATCAGCCAGCCTATATCGATTATTCTATCCCTGAAGAGGGAACGGGTGTAGGGATAGTGGATGCGGCTCGGGGTGCACTGGGGCACTGGATTGTCATAAAAGACCGGAAGATTGGCAAATATCAATGTGTTGTTCCCACAACCTGGAATGCGTCTCCCATGGACGGCCAAGGCACCCCTGGTCCTATTGAGCAGGCCCTGCTTGGTACCAGGGTTAGGGATGAGCAGAATCCATTTGAGATAGTCCGGATCGTGAGATCCTTTGACCCCTGCATTGCCTGTGCAGTTCATCTTTTGGATCATAGGGGACGGGAATTGAGAAAATATATTATATCATAAGGGGGGAATAAAGATGCTACGGTCAGAACAGAAGCCCTTTGAGGAGATACTGGGATATCTGGAAGGTGAAAACATGGTATTCATTCTGGGATGTGACGGTTGCGCCCAGGCAAGCCAGACCGGTGGACTGCCCCAGGTTTTGGAGATGAAGGGGCGCCTGGAAAGAGAGGGCAAAAAGATCACCGGTTACAAGGTAGTTGATTTCTTGTGCCAGAAGGCGCTCGTAGCCTCTGCACTGCGGCCGCTCGAGGATAGGGTGATGGAATCGGATTCAGTCCTGGTGCTGTGCTGTGGCGTGGGGATCCAGACTTCGGCAGCCATGATACTGAAACCGGTTCATCCTGGATGTAATACCATAAACCTCGGTGGCTCTCGAGGTGAGTGGAGGGGCTCAGAGCGATGTATGGAGTGCGGTGATTGTCTCCTCGATTATACTGGTGGAATTTGTCCGTTAGCGGCATGTTCAAAGGGCCTGAGAAATGGGGCCTGCGGCGGGGCCTCCAATGGGAGGTGTGAGGTCAGCCCTGAAAAGCCCTGCGGATGGGAGTTGATTTACGCGCGCCTCAAGGAGACCGGAAGGCTCGACATGCTGAAGAAATTTGTTCCTCCCAAGGCCTGGAACAAGATGAGGCCCACGCCGGAGATGCTCTCCACATCTGTCTGGGCCCTTGAACAAGGCGATGGATCAATACAGGAGGGGATAGAATAATGTCTCTAAGAGAAGCATTGGATAGCGGAAGATTTGCCATCACTACAGAGGTTGGTCCCTTAAAGGGGACAGATACATCCGAGATTCTTGAGGTAGCCGAGATCCTCAGTGGCAAGGTAGATGGGGTAAATGTGACAGATCAGCAAAGCGCGGTGATGAGACTCGGATCCCTGGCAACCTGCGCCATACTGGTAGAGAAAGGCCTGGATCCGGTTTTCCAGATAACCTGTAGGGATAGGAACAGGATAGCTTTGCAGTCTGACCTGCTTAGCGCGTCAGTATTGGGGATCAAGAGCGTGCTGGTTATCTCTGGTGATTTCCCCACATTAGGAGATCATATAGATGCCAAGGACGTGTATGACCTGGACTCTGAACAACTGATCTGGACGATCAACCGGATGAATGAAGGATACGATCTGGCAGGCAACGAACTTCAGGGGAAGACAGACCTACTTATTGGAGCCGTGGTAAAGCCGGTATCTGATACAGAGGAATCTTTTGAACTTCAGCTCGCTATGATGGAAAAGAAGATCAGTGTAGGGGCCCGTTTTTTCCAGACACAGGCGGTTTATGACGTGGACGCATTTGAGCAGTTCATGAGACGGGCAGAGCAATTTAGGGTGCCCGTGCTAGCAGGGGTTATCCCACTCAAGTCTGCTGGTATGGCTCGGTATATGAACAAGAATGTATCAGGCGTTTTTGTCCCAGAATCCATGATTGCTGATATGGCAAAGGCCAAGGACAAGACGGCAAAAGGACTGCAGGTAACAGCGCGGCTCATTAATGACCTAAAGGACCTGTGCCGGGGTATTCACATGATGGCAATTGGTTGGGAGAAAAAGGTGCCTGAAATCTTGGAGCTGGCAAATTTAGCATAGGTAATTGGCCATAAAATTTGGTGATATCCTTAAGGGATATTTTGGGGGAATGGCAGGGACAAGCACGGTAATAATAGGCATAGGAAACCTGATCCTCAAGGACGAGGGGATCGGTGTTCACGTAATCAGGGAACTTGAATGCAGAGAGCTACCCCCGGGTGTTGAGGTCATGGATGGGGGTACGGCAACCATGGAGCTCTTAGGGATAATTCAGGAGGCTGAGAGGATTATAGTGGTCGATGCCCTGAGGGCTGGAGGCGAACCGGGTACCATCTACCGTGTGCTCCCAGAGGACCTTATGTCTGAAACTGGAAGGCCTCTTTCACTTCACCAGGTTGGTTTGCTCGAGGTTCTGGGGATGGCTGAGCAACTTGGAGGCCATGGAAAGGTGGTAATTATTGGGGTGGAGCCAAAGGAGATTTCCTGGGGAACAGAGCTTACCGTTGAGGTTGAGGCGAAGGTACCCAGAGTTATAGAGGCGGTCTTAGAGGAAGTTGGAACACTCTGATATGCACGAATTAGCAATAGCTCAAGGCATCCTCGAGATCATGGCCATATCCTGCAAAACAGGCGAGGGCCTTGATAACTGGTTCAGATGGATTGAGGAGAGGACCAGTAAAAAGGGTAGTTGATGGAAGAGATCAGGGCCTGTGTACA
>JAFDDT010000114.1 GCA_019310725.1 Deltaproteobacteria bacterium
ATTCCACTCCCATCCATGGCAATATCAGTTACCATCAGCAAACTGATCAAACCCAGCACAAGATAGGCGTGAAATTTATGGGCCTTTCCATGTTTGAATTCATATCTGGCAGGTTTGGAAATAGCCCGCCGCAGTATAGCTGCTACACAGGCAAACAGAACGATAATCTCAAATATGTCCTTAACAAGATCATAGAGATTTCCTAGCGAGCCTCCCATAAGAGGTAAAACAAACCCGGCCTTTATCCCTAAACCATAGAGGGTTATTGACCTGAGGGCCAGAACTACAAATCCCCAAAAGATCATGATATGGAGTATACCAATCCAGCGATAGCGGGGCTGTCTCCATTGCAATATGCCATAGACGATGAGATCGTAAACCCTCCGTCCCAATGAATCGAGTCTGCTATCCGGTTTTCCGGAACTCAACAATAAATACCGCTTATAGATAATGTAAAAAAAGAGTGCGAGCCCGACAATCAAGATGAACAGCAGGACAAAAGAACCTGGAATACCCAGATAGCGCTCAAGGGCGGGTTGGATTGCGTGACCCATGTTTTCCTCCTTAATGAACAGGTGAAAGGCAAGGCGCAATTATGAATGATGATTCATTTAATAGCATAGGTTTTTCAGGTGGTCAAGGATTTTTGCTTTACTGCGGGCAGGGATAGCAGGCGGGTTTGGGGTGAACGTGCAACCTCTGAACCCTGAACCTTTGAACGGGTACCATGTTTTTTTATTGTACCAATCCCGGCATTTAGGTTATTATAAAAAAGAAGTAACTATTGAGGTTCACGGTTCAAGGGTTCACGGTTCAGGGCTGGAAACCGATGAAGATTGAACGTTTTGAAGATATTGAGGCCTGGCAACTGGCACGGGAATTGACTCGGAAAGTGTGCCGTCTAACAAAGAAGCCAGGATTTGCACGGGACTATGCACTGAAGAGACAGATACAGGACAAGTTTTCAGGTTCACAGTTCCAAGGTTCAAGGTTATAAAACGATGGATATAAACCAGTAGGAAGATAAAGAAACCAACCGTGAATCTTGAGCCTAATAAGCTCTGAAGAGCGCATAGCGCCCGGGGAATTCAAAGATGTCTACGAGCAGGCCAGACAAACACGTGCTGCTGTTCGTGGTTTTACCTGCCTGCCATGCGAGACCTGAGATATATGCAAAGAAAGGATTATTGGCAATGTTGAGGCTATAGCTGAAGAAACAAGTGGAAGTTAAGGCACGAGCGGGCAGGTCAATTATCTCAAAAAATATGAGGGGCGCAAGGCGACCAACCGTGAACCGTGAACTGTGAACCTTGCAACCTGAGTAGTTACAAAAAGAGTAATAACGAGGACCCCCAAAAAACAGTAGGGAATAATAGAACGATAGAGGATATAATGAAAGGTCTCAGTAGTGATGCGGACAGGAGGGCATTATCTGCTCTGTTGAAATCCAGTGCCCTTATAAACTCATCACTCCAAATCTCCGATGTACTTGATTCTGCCATGAAGGTGGCTGAGGAGTTTATGGAGGCTGAGGCCAGTTCAGTCCTTGAGCTTGATGAAGAGACAGGGGATATCATTTTCAGATTGGCACGGGGTAAGAAGGGTGGATTTGTCCGGACAAAGAGGTTGAAGCTTGGTGAGGGAATTGCTGGATCGGTTATACAGAACGGAAGGCCGATGATTGTCGAAGATGTGGAAAAGGAAAGGAGATTTAGCGATCGGTTTGACAAGGAAACAGGTTTTAAGACACGGTCGCTCATCTGTGTTCCGCTTTTTATCCGGGAAAAGACGACAGGTGCCCTTCAAGTCATCAACAAAAAGAATGGAGGCCCATTTACAGAGGAAGATCTTGATCTGCTGACAGCCCTTGCTCAGCAGATTGCTGTTGCACTGGACAACGCGAAGCTTTACGAGAGGCTGGAGGAGAGCTTCAAGCTAACTGCCGGGGAACTTAAAGCCACACAACAAAAGTTGATTCGATCGGAACGATTAGCAGCCCTGGCCAGTCTGGTTCAGGGAGTGTCTCATGAGGTACGGAACCCGATTATGTCCATAGGGGGCTTTGCAGCGAGGATGAAAGCTGGGCTAGGGAAGAAACATAAATTCCATAGATATCTTGACATCATCCTTCAGGAGACATCAAAGCTCGAAAAACTTGTCAAGGATGTGAAAGAGCTTGCGGGAATGCATACCGCATGTCTCCAGCCAGCAAACATGAACAATCTCTTGTCTGCGGCCATAGAGGATTTCTCTCCTGCCCTATCCCAGAGATCCATCCATCTCGAAACCGATATCGAAGAGGGCTTGCCTCCTGTTAAGGTGGATAAGGCGCAGATAGTGAGGGCATTGAAGAATATTGTCCAAAATAGTGTGGAGGCTATGCCTTCGGGAGGCACGCTTAGGCTGAGGGCTAGGGAGGTAGACTCTCACATCCAGATCGTGATAGAAGACTCTGGTATTGGCATAGACGAGTACGAAATTGACTCCGTCCTGGAACCCTTTGTTACTTCCAAGACAACGGGGCCCGGGTTGGGGCTGACTATGGTTTATCAAATCGTAATGAATCACCAGGGTGAAATTGACATCAGGAGCGGGGGTGGTAGAGGAACGAAGGTAACGCTTGATTTACCTTTGAATCTTCAATCTCAAATGGAGGGCTAAGAAATGAGACGGAATAAGGGTCTGTTGCTCGTGGCTATTGCCCTTGTTATCGGTGGTTTGCTGGTTTTCTACTTCAGTTATTATTATGGCAAGGAAGGCGAAAAACAAGCAACTGTTGAGAATGCAGACATGGGTCGGGAGAAAAGAGCTCAAGAGGAGCAAGCGGTAAGTGGTGAGAAAAAAACGGAAGAGGTTTCAGCAGAACAGGTATTTGAGGGCCAGGCCACGGACATTGAAGGTGAATGCAGGAGGATGGAAAAAGAGCTTATGGAGTTTTTCACATATCTTGATAAAAGGGATTACATCAGGAAGTTGGGCATAGGGGAAGATATGCACACCCATTTCAAGAAGATCCTTCGTCGGTTATCGTTAGATCCTCCTACTCCGGCAGGAGAAGGGTTGAAAATTGATACGATTATCAAAAATATATACCATTTTTATAGGGCACTAAGTTTGCGGGATCTAAAGCTCATAGGGCTGATATTAAAGAATGAAGCGGACACCCTAGAGATGAACCTGGCGGCACTGTACCCATGGCTCATGTCAGCAGACAGATGCACCCAAAAGGATGGGCTGCCGCCCTCTCTGGATACCACTTACCGATACGCCGGTTTTTTAGTAAATTCTATTGGGGGAAGGGCCTATCTATTTCGGCGGGAAACAAGGTTGCGACTGCTCATGAACTATTACTGCCTCCTCATTATTCATGAAGCTGACAAAAAAAAGATAAACAGTTTCGGGATCGATATAATGCCGTTCCTGGAGCCGTTGGCTGAGGAGATTGAAAACTATCAATTTCTCTACTATCGGAAGGAGTATGTAGGTAAGCTAATTGATCTGAAAAACTACTACGCAAAGAAAAGGAAGATCTCCTGACATCTCTCTAGGCCCTATCGAGATACGAGAGGGTTGATTCCCAGAATCTTATATCATTCTGCAGTCTCTGGTAAAATTTGGTATTGGTAATGGCAATGCCGCCAATTTCAGCAAGGGCCAGAATAAAGTCTATCTCTTCACTATTATATTCCCTTTGTTCTGCCGAATAGAGGCGTATTTCTCCAATAACATATTCATTCACAACAATGGGAACAGCCAGAATAGACACGATACCCTCTTTTTTTGCCTCATCTCGATACTGTATTTTATCGTCTGCAGCAGCATCCTTTATAAGAACTGTTGTTCCTCTTGCTACATCTGGCATACTCTTATCTGCCTGAAGAGGTCCTTTTTGAATATATTCATCGCTCAATCCCCTTGATACAACCATGTCCAGCCTGCCAGTTGTCTCGTTCAAAAGATATACGCAACATCCCTTAATATGCATAATCTGGCTGATTTTTTCTGCCATTGAATCTAAGACCTCCCCTGAGTTCAGATCAGAAAGGAGATCTCGAGAAACCTCATGTAAAATTTTGAAAAATTTGGTGGATCTTTTGGTGTCAAAAGCTTCCCGGGATACAGCTTTAGCCCCGTGGCGTTTCATTTTCACGTGATGGACAGGCTCTATTCCTCCTCTTTCGAAAAGCCTGGTCAACTTTTCCTTATCCTTTTCATACATTCTGGCATTTATTATGGCCAGTCCAGCCATTTCGCCTAGGGCGGACACAAATTCAATCTCTTCCTCTGTAAAGGATCTGGGGGAGGAAGTATACAGTCTCAGCATTCCGATTACCTTATGGTGAATCTGAACAGGTACGCTCAATATCGAAGCAATCCCTTCTTCGGCCTTTTCCTTGGGGTACTGGATTCGTGGATCGTTCTGTGCGTCAATAATCAAGACCGGTTTTCCGTCCAATACCTCTGGTACGCTTTTATCCGCATTCAGGGGCCCTTTTCTCAGATACTTCTTGCTCAAGAAACGGGATGCAACAAGCTCTAAGTCCTTTGTCTCCTCATTTATGAGCCTGAGGCTAGCGGCCTTTATTTTCATTGCAGGAACGATCCTTTTTACAATAAGGCGCAACACCTCTTTTGAATCAAGCACCGATAAGATAGCCCTGGATACCTCGTGGAAGACCCTGAAATATGCAATTTCTTTTGGTTCCATTTGTTCCCATGTTAAGCTTGTTAATATTGTCAATATATAGGAATTACTTTCGGCGGTCAAGCAAATAGGGGCATGGGACTTTTCAGGATTCACCAAGATTGATGCATTCGCAAAAATTGGATTTTGTTCAATCTCGTTCACAAGACGCTTTCTACGAGTTTATCAAGATTTGTTTGCAAAAAATGTTTTAATGACCGCTCAGAAGGATTTGGGCAACTGCCTGTAACGAGGTGACATTTTATTTTACATCCCATCTTCTTTCGCATATACTTCCCGACATGAAACTGCCTGTCATGTATCATCAGTGGTTTCCGGATTTTTGGGTTTGTGCTGTCGGTTTTTTATTTCGTCATAGAAAACCAGATCCTTTGGGCCGAGTCATTGCGGCCGTCGGTGGGGTGGCTTTCCCGGTAACCATTTCCGTGGCGAGTTGGACTAAACTGCACCCCTCTGAGGTGAAATCAAAGCCGGCCCCTCTGGAGTCGGATTTCTGCTTGAAGACTATCTGACAAAATGGAGGTTGTGTGTCATCTATCAAGGGCAAAAATCCCGGTGATCTTCCGGTTGGTCAGCGCTGGATTCAGAAATTGCCTGAGAGAACAGCAGAACCACCACCTGATATTGAGCCGGAATCTTGGACCGTAAAGGTCACCGGCCTGGTGCAAAAGCCGTTGACCCTTACCCTGCAGGAAGTTCAAGCACTGGGGGCAGTTGAGATTATCAGGGACTTTCACTGCGTAGAGTCATGGAGTGTTCCACATAATAAATGGAAAGGCGTTCCAGTTCAACGGATCCTTGAGTTGACACGTCCCTTGCTTGAGGCTCGCTATGCTATAGTGAGCAGCCCTGGTGGTTACGAAACCAATCTGTGCTTGGAGACCCTGCTGCACCCGGACACCCTGCTCGTCTGGGAATGGGGTGGGAGGCCGCTTAGGTGGGAGCATGGTTACCCCCTCAGGCTTATCGTTCCGGATCTCTATGCCTACAAAAGTGCTAAATGGGTTTCACAGATCAAGATCGTCAGTGAGGATAGCCCTGGGTTCTGGGAAAAGAGGGGATATCACCGAGGTGCGGGTGTCTGGTCAGGTGAACGTTTTGAGGGAGACTCGCCTGATACGAGGGACAGGAGTGGAAAATAGAAACTACAAGAACAGGGCACTTGAAATAATCGACATCCTGGAAAAGGAATACCCTGATGCCAGAACCGCTCTTTCGTTCAAGACGCCCTTGGAGCTTTTGGTATCTACGGTGCTTTCGGCCCAATGTACCGATGAAAGGGTAAACAAGGTAACGGAGGACTTGTTTCAGAAGTATCGCTCTGCAGAAGATTATGCTCAGGCTAATCTCAGTGAGTTGGAGGAGGAGATTAGACCTACTGGCTTTTTTCGAAATAAGGCCAAAGCGATCAAGGCATTCAGTGCTGTTTTGGCAGAGAAGTACAATGGAGAAGTGCCATCCAGCCTTGACGCACTCATATCTCTTCCGGGAATCGGCAGGAAAACAGCAAATCTTGTGCTTTCAGAGGCCTTTGGTATTCCTGGGATCGTGGTAGATACCCATGTTCTCAGGTTGAGTAAACTCATCGGTCTCACGGGAAATAGCGATGCCACGAAGGTAGAATTTGATCTCATGGAAATAATTGCAAGAGAAAAATGGCGGGTCTTCTCAAACCTCCTTATTCTCCACGGCAGGGCCGTGTGTATAGCAAGAAGACCGAGGCATCAAGACTGCAGGATCGTTGATTTATGTGAAGCGGGAATTAGGTGGAAGAATGAAAAGCTTGCGTAAATCGCGGTATGGTGGCCAGAAATGATTCAGTGGAACATCTTGCTTTTTGTGTTCTTATTAGTTTTTATTTTTCGATTCCTGTTTCAGCTTACCCTCAACCTCATTAATATCTCCCACTTACGCCGACACGGAAACCATGTCCCCCGGGTTTTTCAGGGCATAGTGGATGAAAAGAAGATCTCCAGGATGTCAGCCTATACAGCGGATTCTGCCAGGTTTGGCATTGTTGCGAAATTGTTTGACCAGGCTGTATTGCTTGCCATTCTGTTGACTGGCCTTTTGCCCTGGCTGGTTGGAGAAATCACTGCCTGGCACCTTGGGTTTATCGGTGGGGGGTTGGTCTTTTTCGCTATTCTTGTGTTGGTTGCTCATCTGCTGGACATTCCGATTGACCTCTACAGCACCTTTGTGATTGAGGATAGGTACGGTTTCAATACCAGGACAATGAGGCTGTGGTTCATAGACTGGATTAAGGGTTTGGCGCTATCCGGTATTCTTGTTGGAATCCTCATCTTTTTCCTGTTGGCATTGGTGTACTATTTTGAGAGTGCCTGGTGGATTCTGGCATGGATAGTTATTTCGTTGTTTGAGCTGGTCATAATGTGGCTCTACCCGGTTTTGATTGCTCCCCTTTTCAACAAGTTTGAGCCGATTGCTGATAAAGAGTTGGAAAGTAGTATTGCCAGCCTCATGGGAAAGGCGGGACTGGCAGTAAAAGGTGTGTTTCAGATGGATGCTGGCAAGAGGAGCAAACATACCAATGCCTATTTCACGGGACTGGGCAAAACAAAAAGGATTGTTCTCTTTGATACCCTCCTGCAATCGCATCCGCATGAGCAAGTCCTCGCGGTCCTTGCCCATGAAGCAGGTCACTGGACGAAAAAGCACGTTATCAAGCAACTGATTCTGGTGGAGGTAGCCTCCTTGATTGGATTGTTTATCGTAGCAAACCTGCTCAACTGGCAGCTTGTGTACCGGACCTTCGGTTTTCAGGAACAGATTACCTATGTTGGGCTTTTTCTGGTTCCTGTACTTTTGAGCCCCCTCGGCTATTTTTTGAGACCTCTGGGAGCGTATCTCTCCAGAAGGTATGAACGGCAAGCAGATGATGTTGCTGTTGAGTTGATGGGCGCAGCTAAACCGATGAAAGATACCCTGATAAGGTTAGATGCAGATAATCTGGCCAATTTGGTGCCCCACCCAGTGTTTTCCTGGTTCAATTACTCACACCCGCCGCCGGTTGAAAGGATAGAACGGCTGGAAAATATGATGGAGAGGTAAATTTACAGTCCGTTTCATATTATTATCATATGTTTCATTTGTCTCGTATAAAAGCCTGTGAATAATCCCCAAAAAGACCTTAGTTCCAATAGTAATTATTTCTTCGGGGAAGTCATAGTACGGCGTGTGGAGTTGGGCACGCTTTTCCCCGGCGCCTACGCCAAACATGGCTCCTGGAATTGTTGAGGTGAAACGCCCAAAGTCCTCAGAACTCCGCAGGGGCTTCTCCATTGGCAGAACATCGAGCCCGGCTGAGCGAGCAGCTTGCTCAATGATGCGGCACACCTCTTTATGATTAGAGGTGGTTACAAATTCGTCGCTCCAGGAGACCTGAAATTCTAGTCCCGCAGACAGTGCTTTGTCCTGAACCAGCTTACTTGCCTTTTCAACTAGAAGGGTCATGGACTTATCGGTCTCTGTGCGGAGCGTTGCCATAATCTCCGCATAACCTGGCGATGTGCCAAACGCTGGTTCCCCCAAGCGGGAGTGAATAAGGGTCACCTGTGTTAAAACACCGTTCGGTTCAAGTACTGATGAGAAATCGGTCAGGCCTTCGATAATCTGACACATTGGTATGGCAGGACTCCTCCCGTGCTCGGGCCATGCCGCATGAGAGGTCAGACCGGTGAGTTTGATTATCATGCCTCTGGAGGCACAACTAAAGGTTCCTGACTTTACCATAATACTGCCCATGGGGTAACCGGGCAGATTGTGAAGGGCAAATACATAATCTGGATTAAGGGATCTGAACTTTGGATCTTGGACAACCATCTCGGCGCCTTCACCTGTTTCTTCTGCTGGTTGATACAGGAGTACTACTTGGCCATATTTGGGGCGTTCATTTGCCAGCATGTGTCCCACGGCAGCCACGATGGTCATGTGACCATCATGCCCGCATGCATGGGAAATGTTTGAGTTCATGGAACGATATTCGAAGTCGTTTCGTTCTGCAATAGGAAGCGCGTCAAGTTCACAGCGAATGATAACTGTTGGTCCAGGCGCTTGGCCTTTAAATATGAATGCGATCCCGTGTCCTCCGATTTTGGAGATTATCTCGTCCGGCCTAAAGTGAGCAAAAAAGGCAAGAATCCTTTTTGCGGTATTCACCTCAGTGCCAGATAGTTCCGGATTCTTATGAAGATCCCTTCGCAGTTTAATCAGAGAGGGAAGGAAGGCCTCGAGCTCTGTGATTAGATCCATCGTCTAACCCTTCGTTTATTGAATCAAGCTTAGCCCTTCGATTCATAAGTTCGATGACGAACCTATTCACTCAGGACTCAGTGCTGAGTAAGGAGAGAGATTCATTCTGCTTTAAGAATACGTCAGTGTGTTTGCGAATCGAAGCACTTAGCCAGGTATGCTGCGCCATCCTTATGCCTATTCCGCAAGATATTGAAGTATCTTAAGGTGCCCCATCCCTTCTCGTATAATCTGGCATGTCATAAAAAAGGAAAAATGGTCCTATTCATCACCATCCTTGAGATAATCAGCAAGCAGTTCTCTGCTGTGTTCATCGTCGTGGCAGTAAGCACACAGATTTTCCCAGTTAGATCCATCAGGGGGATTGTTCCTGTGATTTCCATCTTTATGGTGTACGGTCAGGAGGTGTCTGTTCTTATACGTGAACTCTCGCCCGCATTTAGCACAGATAAGCCCGTGAATTCTTAGTGAACGTTCTCTGTAATCGCTGTCCCCGGGTTTGCCTTTTCTTGTTTCTCTCAGAAGATCCTCAAAGGATTCGTTGCTGGCTATCTTTCCAGGCCGTGGCCTCTTGTGAGGACGGTATGGTCTATCTCTCATTTTGATGCCTCCTTCCGGTTTCTTGTTTCCTCTTTTGACCCGATCGCTCAACAAAAGTCAAGGGCAGATTTCGTTCTTTCAGCTATGACCCCTTCACCTAAATGGATGCTCTGCCTTCATGGACCCAGATTCCCTTACTGCATCAATTGAAGCATCCAAGGATAGCCCTATTTCACAAAATGACAACACAATGCCCTTTGTTTTCCGCTTTTGATATGTCCCCGGAGTTTTCACACAGCCTGGCACCTTGATAGAGCATTGATCAAGAAGACATCCATAAATAATGGACTGACCCCATTGTTAGGCGGTTTGCACTTGGCTTGTAAAACCAACGGCCAACTCAACCCTCTGGTTCAGATCCCGCTCTCCATTGTAGCTTTAGTCAATTCTTGTCGAGCCTTATAACTACGATAGGGCCAAATACTATTGACTCAAACCCGGGAGGACTACAAATCAGCAAATAAATACTATGTATTAACAATAGGCCTAATGTCACTATCCCCAAGACCATTGCTGCTAAGAAACCCCATTTATGCTCTCGAGCACATATCGGAATTAGAATCAAAGCCACAATTGGCATAATAGTGTGACGGTGGCCTCCCAATGTTAAAAGATAACTTATGCGATCAAATCCAGCTCCAAACCTAAAGCCAAAATCAAGTCCCATGAAGATCCACCAAATACTGATCACCAATCCGATGATGATGCCTAGCGTATAATTGGTGATTCTGGTGTTTTTACTCATCTGTTTTAACCACCTTTCTCAAATGGCCGCCTAATGTAGAGCCAAGCTGCGGAAGATCAGCAAAGCTATTCGCGTGTCGACCTTCATCCGGGGGCGAGAATGTCCTGTGTCAACAGCCTGTCAGGGCCTAACCCCAATTTCTTCACAGATGGAGTTATCTACGGCAAAGGTAGAGGGCGGTGAGAATGCTACTACGAAAAAACATAGAACTACAGATACATAGACGTAAACTGGGGAAGATTTCTGTTTCAATAATTTCTTCTTTGCTATTTGCTTCCTTCGATTCTCCGCCTCTAAGTCATTCCCATTCTATACATAACGTTCTTGCCAAGAACGCTGCCTATTTTAGGCAAGCATCTAAAGTCAATAGATCTTCCATCAACGGCAGACCCCATTTTTCTTGCTGTTACTTCCTCAGTTTCGTCTTAGAGGCCAGATTCTGCTCCGTCTTCAATTCCGGATGTCTGTCGTAAAACCCTTCCTTCTATTTCTTCAAGATTGACATTGCACCTCGCGCAACGCTCACCAGGAACATCTTTTTTGTTGAATGCTTCTTTGCACTTTGGGCAGACTAAGACCTTGTCTTCATAATCTTTGGCTTTTTTTCTCAATGCTAACCAAATAAAGATGATACCGATTACTATAATGGCACTGCCAAAAGGAATATGTATGCCAGTAAAATCAAAATAATAATCATACTTACTACTATACCATCTTGGCTGAACGATTATCTCATATCCAAAGACAGCTAAAACAATCCCCAGTAATAAGTAAAGAATCCTATTCATTCCATTTGCCAAATGACTTATCAATGATTTCTCTTGTAACTAATCCCAGATAACCACCGGGTGACGGTGGTGGAAGCGTCGGTACAGCAAAACCCTGTCGGAAGTCGGCTACATTCTGGGCAATTATTGGATGAGAAAACACTGTATTAGTCACAAATACACCAGCGGTGACTAAACCGGGCTTTGTCAACGACCACGGAAATAGTTAGTCGAAATTGATGTGTTGGAAAAGGAGAAGGAAGATGCGAGTGCAATGGCAAGAACATATTGTAAGTTCAACGGAAGTCCTTCACGGCAAACCGTGTATCAAGGGGACAAGGATTCCTGTGAGTCTTATACTGGGATACCTTGCAGCTGGACATTCTTTTGCCGAAATTATTGAAGAATTCCCGGATCTCGAAGAGGAACAGATTGCAGCATGTCTTGATTATGCCCGAGATCTAGCGGAATTTCAGGTTGCAGTATGATGCAATTGAGATTCTGACCCCCACTCTTTTCCAACTCTTTTTACTCCGCTGCCCTTTTCAGGGTCTCCGATACAATTCTATCACTAACCCTGAACTTCTTCATCCTGAGTTCATCAACGAGGGGCCTGACTTCATCAATCAGGCCGAGGTTCTTGGCCAACATGAACAGGCCGAGCAACCCCATTATTTCAAAACCAGCGATGACCGCGCTCTTTCTGGCCTTTTCCTTATCCAGCAATATCAGGTCAGCCCCCAGTTCTCTGGCCAGAACCAGAGCTTCAGCCTCCCCCTTTTCAAGACTCCCCAGCAGAAAGCTCACCTGTGTATTGTCCTTAACCCGTCTTGTCTTGATCCAGGCGGCTTCTTTTGTGAATTTAGATCCGGGTTTATCTTTACCCATTTCCACGACTTCCTTAAAGACCTCTTCAGGGATAAAGACTTTAGAGAAAATCTCTTTGAGCAGGTCTAATTTTCCTATTTTTGCCAGCCCAATCAGGATTGTGGAATTACTAACAACAATCACTTCTTGAGCCTTTCCGAGAGTTTTTCCACTGTTTCAAATTCCCGCGCGATTTCGTCCTGATCGTAATCAACCACCGGAACATCATTATCGCTGAGATACTCTATGAAATCCCATTTAGAAAGACCTGATAGTTCAGACGCCCTACCTAATGAAAGGACTTTTTCCTTGAAACACTTCAGTGCGAGAAGCTTCCTCGATTCCCCGGCTATTTTCTCCTTGGTCAACCCAGAGGCAGAAAGGGAAAGGTATAGCTCTTCCGATAAATCTATAATGGCCTGGACATTCCCCATTTTTTTATCCCCCTTTTACCTGATCTCACGTCCAACACTTTAATATTTTAGCATCTTATGATTAGAAAACTCAAGGAAAAGTCCTGGTTGCTCAGTGATGCTCGTGAGATGGGGTCACTTGAAAATCTTAGCCACCTGCACTCACTCATATCAGGCCGTCCCCTTGGTTATCCAAACCTACCAGTGCCGCACAGTCCTGATGGCGGGATTGTGCCCGAGGTTATGGAAGCCTCCAAAAAAAGGAAAGAGCTGTTTTTGATGTTCCATGATTTCAACAGTTGTGGTCTTGACTGGCTGAGATTGGCGGAACGTTCATGATGAAATTCGTCTGTTTTTTGGGCGAATATGGGGCAAAGGGGATTCTGTGATATGGGACATTCGTTCAGAGCATGCATAAACTCAGATATATTTTTCTTTATCAGGTGCCTCTTGTGCTGAAACGCCCCGTGTGACACAGGAGTTTGTCACCCCCAGATATCGTGCAACCGCGGCACCGGAATATGCCAACTCCTTCACTGCCAACCAGGAAAACACCCGACGAGCTTCCACGATTTCAGCCCTCCGGCTCCCGGAGCGAACTTCACCGGAGTTGACCACGTGAACTTCGCATAAAAGCAAACCACGTTCTGCACGAGCATCCCCTATCACGAGCATCCCCTATCATACATTGGCTGCACCTGGAGCAGGGATGATGAGCCAGTGGATGTCCGCAGTGGAAGCAGGGTGAATCGAGCCTGTACCGTCTACATTGTCGATATTTTCCAGGGAATCCAGCCGGATGAAAAAGAGGGCGGAGGGATCATTGGGATCAAAACTCGCAAGGACGCTGTTACCCCCCTCATCGGAAAAGGTTACGTCCACATTCACGTCTTCCAGGCCGATGTGGCTAAACCCGTTGGTGATGCGCATATGCGCATCAAAGGCCTGCCGCTCAAGGGTGAGTTCCTGCTTGATCTCAAGTTTCACCCGGGCACAGATGGAGTCATACACGGCAAAGGCAGAGGGAGGTGAGAGAATTCCAACAGAAAAACTGAGAAGTGCGAACAGGCATAAGAAAGCCGGAGTGGGCCTTTGTATTGGCCACTTGCGTTTTTCTATATGTTTACTTCGGGCATCCATCTTTGGATTCCTCATAGTCCTATATGCGAAGCTTTTGCTATGATTGGCTTTATTCCCTGTCCCCGGTCAGGGGCTGACCGCAATCTCATTCTTCATGAGTTATTTACTTATTTAAGCCCGTCCCTCTTTTTCGTCCCTCTTTTTGCGGCTTTGGATGGATGCCTAGAGCCTCGATGACCTCTATAGTCTGATCTGCCTGGGTGAAGCCGAGCCCCCCGGACCGAACTTTTTGCCATCAAGTTGGCTGATCTTCGTAATGCCGGTATCCTTCCGCACTACCCAGTGATAAGCCTGCGGAAAGCAAAATGCGATACACCGCAGCTCCGGGTGGCGATCGTCCTTGAACCGCCCTTTTCCATGGTAGGCCAGGAACATGTGCGAGCTGTTGACCAGGCTAATTTCCGCCTCATTTCGTTTCATTCGTCCGAAGTGCGCCGGCGTACCCCCAGGCAGTCCCGAGCACGTAACGGTGATTTGAGGCGGCGTATATTTGGTCATAATATCAGCCGTGGTTACACCGACACCGTAAAACATCGACGGTGGTGGACTCGTGGCCAGTCTTAGGGTGTACTCTTTGTCCAACGCGGGAGCATCGGCTGCCCATAAGGCGCCGCCCGCGAACAGACATATGGCTATTACCACAAGGCTTGTTATGCATACACAAAAATCCTTGTTCATATTGCCCTCCTATCTTTTTGTTTTGAGCCCATCATGAAACTCAAAAGCTAAATAATATCAATGAGTTGCATGAAGGTTAAATCATAGATTTCCTCCTGTTAAATTTCCTTGCAATATCAATATGTTGCAAGACACTTGCCTTAAGATCACCTCCTTTCTCACGCAGATGTTTTTGTTATCAAAGCCCGGCCTTGGCACCATAGGTGCCTGAGGCTCCGGGCTCGCTTTTCTTGGAACACCACACTTAAAGATACATGGGCTATTACTCGGCCGCACACCACTATGAGTTCGCTTCTCCTCCTTCTTCAGCAAGCTCGCTCGGGACATTCTTGAGAAGCGCCATGACATCAAGGTTTGCCAGCGCCTCCAGGTGCGTGAGGTTAAGCCCGTACTCCTGTGACGTCTCGAATGCCAACTTGATGTCCTTGATATTCATATTGAGAGAAGTGGACCCCTTAGCCACCTTCAGTTTCCACCAGGTGAGCCACGTGTTACCTTGCGCAGCCCACGTATTACCCGTGCTTACCCGTATGATCTCAAGGAAGCGCTGCAGGCTTATACCGGCCTTTAACGCCATCGCCACGGCCTCGCTGGTAGCTATCCAGCTGCTGTTGGCGATAATTTGGTTTGCCAGCTTAATCGCTTGGCCCGTGCCAACGGGGCCGATTATGAAGATGCTTTTGCTTACTGCTTCTAAAATGGGTCGGCACCGTTCTATGACGGCATCCTCACCACCGGCCATGATGGTCAGGGTGCCGGCGACAGCACTGGGCGACCCCCCGCTGACCGGTGCGTCGATAAAACCGACGCCCTTCTTTGCGACCGCCTCGGCGACCCGTTTAACAAAGGCGGGGGTGAGGGTACTCGTGACGATAATGACCGAACCCTCTTTGGCACCGCTCAACACCCCCTCCTGGCCCAGAATCACCACTTCAGCCTGCTTGCTGTCCAGAACCATCACAATAATGACATCGGAAAGCTCTGCTGCCTCTTTACATGATCGCGCGACCTGCGCCCCTGATTTCTGGAGTGCATCCAGTCGCTCCTTTTGCACATCATAGGCGACCACATGGAATCCCTTTTTCAAAAGGTTCTCAACCATCGGTTTTCCCATCACGCCTACGCCTATAAACCCGACTTTGTCTCCTGACATGCTGTCCTCCTATAAACCAAATTTTTAAAAATTGTTTGTCTATGCCTCATTCCCTTTGATACCTTCCCCTCATAAGCATTACAGTAACTGTAAGAGGGCAATATCCCTACATATCAAGATCATCAAAGTAGTCAATCACCTTAGGCCAATGAGGAGAATAGTGACCCATTAATCCGTGCACCTTAATGGGGTATGACCTGTCGCATTCGTGTGTTCGTATAACCGAATTGGCGATTTCCTCAAATTGCGCAGAGGGGATTCCTACAATCATCTCGGTGTCAGCACAAAGCCCTCGCCGTCTCGCACCATAGCATGGTAACGCCAGACATGGCGCCTGTTTTAGATACGCTCCGGCGATGGTATTCGAGCATTCCCCCATATGACCGGTTGTTTCACAAACCAGCGCATCCCCTGACTTCCAGCTCACTCCATATGCAAAAAGGAGCACCTGGGCGGAATTTGCGTAAATCGACACAAGGTCGGGCACGGTATCCATCTTAGAAACCGGTGCTGCTATTACAGCGGAAAAGCTGTCGGGCTTAATCTGCTACAGCGGAAAAGCTGTGGGGCTTAATCTGCGGGGTTCCGAGCAGCATCTTCTTTACGGCGTTTATATCATCGGAATACTCGCCGACCCGTGTCTCAAAAAAGCGAGAGGGCCAGCCGGAGAACCCCAGGGCAGTGGCACCCATAGGGCAGGTAATCTTTCCTTTTTCGCCTGCTGCAACGATAGCGTGATAGCGTGCAATGCCGGTAATTTGGCACACAGTAGCCCTGTCCGGTTTATACGCTTGATGAGGAATTTCCTTCACGTCTTTTAACAGCTTGACCCCAACAGGGGGAGTCCTCAATCTTAAAATACGCTCCAGAGTATCACTCAACTCTTTTATTCTATCCAACATTGCCCTTTTATCCTCCTTTATTTTACTGAATTGTCCCTAGCAAAGCAGGCCCCGGGGGAATGCCCTCAGTACTCTACAATGACAGCAAAACCTTCCAATGTCAAAATGGTAGCTTAAGGTGGACCCAATATACTCGGCCCGTTTCTGAACTGTCAACACCAAAGCAAACATAGTTATGATTCAGACAGTAAAATCAAAAAGAATACTCCTTTGCTCGGCTTTATAGATCTTAAAAATTTCCTAGCGACGTCGTCACAGATATTGGGCACCCAACTAGGAGCATATGCTTATCTTGCCTGAATGTGGGCGTAATAGGGCTGTCTTCGCAGAGCAGTATGTACCTTAAGTGCGCACTTGTTAAAATAGAGCATGCTTTTGTCCTATCCTTCTCTGAATTTACAAGGCCTTTTAGATACCTTTATCTACTTCTGTAATCTCAAGCTGGTCCTATCTTTGAGCTCTACTATTATCTCTATCTAAAGGGTGTTGCAAAGATTGTATAAATATTATGTAAAATCAATTGCTTAAATAATATAAAGGTAACTTCTCAAAAAGTTCGGGGGAAAAGCACCAAAAAATGTTGACACTATCATTAAACACTTGTAGCGTAACGAGCGGGAGAATAGTAAATTACCAATGTAAACGTCTGCATATATCAAACTTATTCCCATGCAGGATTGCCTGAAAGCCAAAATTCCCAAGGGAAAAGGAGGTGGACAAAACGAACCAAAATACCAATAATCGATCCTGGAAGAATAGGATAAACTTTAATACCATCGCTGCCTTATTTTTTGTTTTATTCTCTATTGTGGGTTATTTGCTCATTCCCTATCAAGTGGGAAAACCCAAGCTTTTTATGGGCCGCCTTTTGATGCCGCTCAAGCCAAACCTATTCCCTCAGGTGACCTTCCTGGGGCTCCTGGGGCTCAGTCTGTGGTACCTAATACATAGCTTCCACTTAGAAGAAAAGAATCTTTTCACAGGCGTTGGAAGGAGCGGCTATCTCAAGATTCTGGTAACTTTCGGGGTTTCCATGGCTTATGCTCTCGTGTTTGAAGCCCTGGGATTTGTTATTTCCAGTGGCCTGGTAGTAATTATCTTAAGCTTTTATTACGGGAACCGTAATCTCCTTATCCTTGCTATCCTAATCAGCATCACCGTGGCTATCTATTTCGTTTTTACCCGGGGTTTGCACGTCTCGTTGCCGGAATCCCCTCTATTGAAATTTGGCTCAACAGACATTATAGTGGGTCTATACAAGATGTAGTGTTTCCGGTATATAGCACAGATGGATGATAAAATACTGTTTACCAGAATATTAGGCATACGCCCGCCATGGTT
>JAFDDT010000115.1 GCA_019310725.1 Deltaproteobacteria bacterium
CACGGCAGATATTAACCTGGCGTCATGATCTAATGCCCGCTCAGATTTTGCCAGGATAGCGTCAATTTTCAGTGCCTCGTGCCGTCTTGATATGATCTTATTGGTTCTAAGGGTATTTCTGATGTGCCAGATTTCAGTGAGGCCTGTATTGTATTCCCTATGAGAAAATAACAGGTAAATACCCAGTGCTTTCGGAGCAGACTCGGATATGCGTCGGACCACTTCCGCGATGTGGGATCGGGGCCATGGCCATGGCCCAATTTCATCTAGACTCCGCTCATCGATCCTTACCAACACGACCGGATTTGGCAGCTTTTGGTGGCGTAGCGTCATCATAAATTCATACATATGACATTCGAGCGCTCGAAAGGGATAGAATTCGAACAGCATCCCAGCCAGAATCAACATGGTTAGCACGACACAGAAAAACGTGTTGGAAAAAATAGCTTTTTTGATTTGCATGTTTTGAGTAACTTTTTATCTCTTGAAAATTCAAATGGACTCAGCTCTACAACGATGCAAATGCAAAAAATTTTCCCATCCATCAAACCCAGATTTTGCAGTAGATGGCTACCACAAAATCTGGGTTAAAGAACATCTTGTAAACCATTCCAATTGAACTTACAATGTATCACAAGCAAATACGTTGGAGGTAATGTATAAGCACAGCACTATCAGTAAAAGTCCCTGACGAACTCGCCCTAAAACTATCTGAAATCGCAAAAGAATCAAAACGGCCCAAATCGTCTCACTCCGACGGCTGCAATCGGGGATTTGTATAAATGCTTTGGTAGAATAGAAGGTTGAACACTAGTTATTGTTGTCGATTCTGACCGCCTGGCGCTGTTAATTGTAATCTTTGGGATCTTTGTGATTGGGTTTTTGATAGTGGGGATGGGTGCTGGGGCCTGTCGGCACGTTGCTATCGGTACCATTAGCGATTATGGCAAAGATTGCCTTGGACAGTAGAGAAGAAACCCGGTGGATTGTGGTATATTACTTGGAGCGCTAAAGCATGAAAGGGGTATCAAGAAATCAAGATAAAGTTGATGTTCCAATGTGAAAGAGGAGGCGTTGGCGCTGAAGCAATTTAGGGGTCACGGAATTTCTGCTCAATATGCTCTGTCACAAAAAATACTCTTATTGGCTTTGTGCCTTTCGACGTAACATGCTAATATGTTGTTGGTTGGTTTAACTTTTGGGGTATGGGCTCAATGTAGACTTGTTTTAGTATGTGCTGACGAGCTGCTTCAGAACCAAGGTAGACTTCTACCAGGTTGGAGGTATCGGCAGACTCGATAAAAATCGCTATGATGCCACTGAGCAAGTTCGTCTGTTAGGTGTTGTAAGAATATTCAAGAATTGGCCAATGGGTGGCTGATCACTGTCGTGTAATTTCTGCTGTTGGTTATACGATAGCCTAATCTCAATCAACGCAGAGTTATGGAGAATGATCTATGAATATCTATGTTGGTAATCTGCCCTACAATGTAACCGAAGAGGAGTTGAGAGAAGCATTTTCCGAATTCGGGGAAGTATCTAGCGTGAATGTCATCATGGATAAATACTCAGGGCAATCCAAGGGGTTCGGCTTTGTGGAAATGGAGAAGAGTTCCGAGGCCGAGGAAGCCATTAAGGCGTTGAACGAGAGTTCATTGAAAGGGCGCAATATAAAGGTCAATCAGGCGAAACCACGCGGCAAACGCCCGCAACGTAGATCAAGATATTAACACGCTTACCACGGACTGCCTGAATAATTGCATCTCATTGAATGGCATCGAAAGCAATGATGGACCAATTTGTGCCCAACAAGGGGATTAACGCTCACACAAAAGGCTAGCGCTTTTTTTTGCAGGTTAGCGTTACTATTAGCCCTAAGGAGAGCAGGGAACAGAATATGGTGTTTGACCGATAGCAGGGAAAAGTTCATGAGAATATCAGTAACAGCAGACGTGCACCTCAGGACTAGGGTCGAACACCCCGAACGATACAACGCCCTGGAGAACATTTTTGAGCAGACGAGCACTGAAGGTGTAGAAAACCTTCTCATCGCCGGCGACCTGTTCGATAAGGACTTCCGCAGCTACTCCGAATTTGAGGAACTCTGCAGGAAATACAGCAAGCTCGGACTGCATATCATCCCGGGCAATCACGATCCGAGTATCAGCGGGATGAGCATAGTCGGGGACAACATTCACATTTACACCGATTCCACTGCCTTAGAGATCGACTCCACCACTTTCCTCTTCATCCCGTATGAAGAGAAAGCGAAAATGGGCGAGAAGATTGCCGAAATGGAGAAGGAAATCGAGGGGAAAGAGTGGATCCTTGTCGCTCACGGTGACTACTACGGAGGTGCAAAGGAGCTGAATCCCCTGGAGCCCGGGACCTATATGCCGCTTTCACGGAAGGATCTGGAAAGATTCAATCCCCGGACTGTACTCCTCGGCCACATCCACAGGCCTCTCAGCCAGAACAATGTCCACTACGCGGGCTCCCCTTGTGGCCTGGACATCAACGAGACAGGAAGAAGAAGGTTTCTTGTCTACGACACGGCGGACGGAAGCATCGTGCCCAGGGTTGTCAGAACGGATGTCCTCTATTTCTACGAATCCTTTGTCATCGTACCTATGGACGATGAAGTTACGATGCTACAGCAGGAGATCAAGGAGAGGATCGAGTCCTGGAACATCGATCGTTCTGAATACCCGAAGGTCCGTGTCAGGGTTGAGGCCGTGGGTTACGCGACAGACAGGAGAGCGGTACTGGCGGCGCTTGAGAAGGGGTTTGAAAGGTTCAAGTACTTCAAGGATGAAGGTCCGAAGATCGAGAGGCTGTTAGCGAGTTCGGACTACCAGCTAAATGCCATAGCCGAGCGGACAATGAAGCTCATCGATGAGCTCGACTGGACCTTCGGCGGCGATGAACCGGCAAAGGAGCATGTGAAGATCGCGGCACTGTCCGTTATTTACGGAGATTGAGGTCAATCGTGGCGATCAGGATCGACAGGATAAAGGTGAACAGGGGTGGCCCCCTGGCTAGTGATTTCGAGCTCGAACCCGGTGATTTGAACCTGATCTACGGCCACAACGAGACCGGAAAGACGTACATAGTGGAGACCATGATCAATCTCCTTTTCAGAACTGGCAGCAGGTCCCCTGCCAAATGGAACCTGAGGGAATGGGACCTTGGTGGCAGGATCATCGTCTCCGGCCTGAAAGATGACCCGGTGCCCCTCACAAAGACGGGCAGGAAGCTGGAGGACTATTGGGAGGAAGGGGCTGGTCTGCCCAGGGACCTCTCGCGCCTGCTCGTTGTAAAGGCGGGGGAAACCGTGTTAGCCGGGGGAGAGGAGGATGGCGTCGGCCGTGGCATCCTCAAGAATTGCCTTTCCGGTGAGGGGCTTCTTGACAAGATAGCGGCCAGAATCTCGGGTACCCTGCAGGAAGCGACCGTTCAGGATCACATGATCGGCGGGGCCCAGAGAGGAGAGGTGAAGACCAAGATCCAGTGTAAGGAGCGTCTCGATAGCTTGAATGCTCTCCTCAGGGATGTGGAAGAGGGCTACGCTTCCGGAGAGGCCTATTCCCTCCGAAAGAGGAAAGAAGCGATTGAAGCTCAGCTCAAGAAGCTTGAGAAGGCCAAGCGCTACCACGCGGCGCAGCTGCATAAAGAGATACAGGCTCTACGCCGGAAGAAGGGTGAGCTGCCGGCCGAAGAGGAGCTATCGAAACTCGAGGCGGATGTCCGCATCCACGAATCGAGAAAGAAGGAAACTGAAACCAAGTCAGCGAGGCTTAAGGAACTGGAAGGCACCAGCGAGAACTACAGATGGACAGAGAAAGCCTTGGGTGATTACTCGGAGATCATAAGCAAACAGGCTGTCTCCGGTCCGAAACCGATCTTGATACTCTTTGCGTTGCTCTTCTTTGTGGGCGTGGTGGTCACCGGATTTTTGGGGCTCAACATCTCCCTCGTCATCTGTGGCATCGGGGCGCTGGCCTTCTTCATCTTTTACTATATGGGAATGAGGAATGCGCTTGCCAGGGCAGGCGAGAGCTCGGAACTGGAGAGTCTCAAGGCGGATTTCAGCAGCAGGTTCGGTTCCGAGCTCACCAACAGGGCGGTTCTCCAGGCCAAACTGGAAAAACTCAAGGAGAACCACATCCGAGCCACCTCTTTGAGAGAAGAGGTGGATAAGCTCACCCTTGAAACAAACTCCCGCAAGAGCAGTATTATGGAAACCCTGAAGGCGTTCACAGGAGCCGAACGGCCGCAGCAACAATGGCGGGACTTAATTAGAGAGCTCAGGAACAGTATCAAGCAACTCGAAGATAAGATCCACTCACTGGACAGGAAGCTACTCTCCCTGGCTGTGCCAGAGGGGGAGTATCTTGAAAAACACCCGGGAACTGAATGGGACGCTGAGCGCTACGACAATTTGGAATGCGAACTCAAGGGGACTGAAGAAGCCCTGGACAGGGAGATGAAAAAGCTCGAACTGCTGAAAACACGTATTGCACAGGAGACTGGCTCGAAAAGCACGGAATGGGAGAACCTGATTACCGAGCTCCGAAACATGCTCGAAGAGGCGGCAGAGAAATACAGGGATATTACTGCCGAGATCCTAGCCAAGATACAGGTCAAAACCGCCATCCAGGAATTCCGTGAGGAAGAAAACACCAGGATAGCAGACGGCCTTAAGAGGCAGGAGTTGACCAAACCGCTCTATGCGCTCACGGGCCGTTACCACAGGATCAGACAGGAAGACGACGGTGGACTGGTTCTCATGACAGTAGAGGATGAGGAATATCACCTTGCAGACATCAGCACCGGCGCCCGGGAGCAGATTTACCTTGCCCTGAGAATGGGCTTCGCCTCGATAGCCATGGAAGGGCAAACCGCCTTCCTCATCCTGGATGATGCCTTCCAGCACTCTGACTGGGACCGCCGGAAGAACATAATTGCCCACACCCTGAGCCTCGTCAAGAACGGCTGGCAAGTTTTCTACTTCGCCATGGACGACCACATAAGGGATCTGTTCCTGGACGCGGGCCGGGTGTTGGGAGATAGCTTCAGACGTCTGGAACTGTGCTGATAGATGCAACAGCACACCAGGACTTCTTTAACCCAGATTTTGCAGTAGCCATCTACTGCGGCTTTAGAAACCTTGCTGCAACGCTTGTTTCGAGATTTTGGTCCTGGACATATCTATGAATATGCCTGCGGGCCAAAATCTCTCCAACTGCTCGTTTCGCTAAGGTTTCTTGTGCCTCGCTACGATGCCTATCCGGAAGCGGATGAGGGCCAGGCTGCTTCACGTGTCCGCAATTCTGCTGCGCTCCATAGCGGCAGGTGATCTTTTCGTTATGCATATCCTTGTCAACGACAAGAGGCGTTGTAGAAAAGTGAGGAGTATGCTATCCATTACGCCCACCTAGTGTTTACGGGCACTGAGGATCACAAAAGGGGCTACGATTCAAGGAATGCCCTGTAACCTTTATAGGTCATGTAGATATCCCCCTTGTGCGCGATTTCAAATGGAGAGTGCATGGACAGAATTGAAGGCCCACAGTCAATGACCTGCAAGCCGTACAGGGCGAGAAACTTAGCCACGGTTCCACCACCACCTTCATCCACCTTTCCAAGCTCCCCAGTCTGCCACACTACCTTCTTTTTATTAAATAGGTTTCGAAGCCATCCCACATACTCGGCATTTGCATCACTTGCACCATATTTACCTCCTGCCCCTGTGAATTTTGTGAGACATATACCATAGCCAAGCCTTGCCGCGTTTCTCTTTTCATGTACATCCTGAAAGTCCGGATCAAGGGCACCATTTACGTCGGCTGAAAGGGCCTTTGAATTCATTAGAATTTTGTGAATCTCGTGATAAAGGGGCTCTTTGCCATGAGCAACCATAAGATCGGCCAGAACGCTTTCTACAAACCTGGATTTGGCCCCTGTAGCTCCGTCGCTTCCAATCTCTTCTTTGTCAACAAATAGAACCAGGGCTGTTTTCTGAGGATTCTTTATATCAATGATGGCCTTTAAACTAGTAAACACACAGGAACGATCATCGTGGCCATAGGCTCCAGTCAGACCCCTGTCCCATCCAACATCTCGTGCTATTCCGGCGGGAACAACCTCAAGTTCAGCACTTATTAAATCCTCCTCAACAAGGCCGAATCTTTCGTTCAAGAGGTTTAGGATTGCCAGCTTGAACCGTTCTTTTGTATCTTTATCCCCAAAAGGAATGGAGCCGACCATCAGATTAAGCTTTTCTCCGACAAATGCTTCCGAAACCTTTTTATCAGTCTGAACCTTTTTTGCTAAGTGGGGGAGGATATCAGCCACAGTGAATACAGGGTCAGAATCATCCTCACCAACAACAATATCTAGGGAACTCCCGTCGGAACGAATTACTTTTCCATGAATTGCAAGGGGCCTGGTGAGCCACTGGAATTTTTTTATACCCCCATAGTAATGGGTTTTCATGAAGGCCAGATCAACTTCCTCGTAAATGGGTTTCTTTCCGGATATAGATAGAGCGATTAGTTTTTCCTGAAAGGTCTTCAACAGTTTTATGGGGTGGTTGCCCGGAGGATTTGAAGAGAAGCCATTTTTTCGGGCAATTTCACTAATCACAGTAACCGCCTCTCGCTCTGTCTTTGCTGTGCCAAGAAAATTTTTGTACTCTCTATCAAAACCAAAAACTTTGTCTTTTTCTTTTTTGTCTATTGCATCCCAGACAAGTTTAGGTTTAGAGATCAATCTCTCGCTTATCTGTTCTATCTCCTTTTTTTTCATACGTTTCTCCATCTGGTAGTGTTTGTTGATAGTTGTAGGCACTAGCCGTCTATATAGAGCAAGATCTTAACATTTGTGTCAAGCCCGCCCTGGCGCGGCGTGATCATAACAAGCTGTTACCCCTTTAACAATAAGGGAACGGGAGCCAAAAAATTGAACCCTTGCATGCCAGGGGTCTGGGCCAGGGGTTTTGTAATACCACTAAAGTGCAAAGGATAATTGGGATCGCAGAACGGTTGCGGCTGTCTGCCCGTCATTGCTTCGCTCAAGCGTCAACAGGCGGGCGCAGCCCTGGCCCAGTCCTGGCTTATAGGCTCAGTAGCCTTATTCAAGATCATAGCGCCAGGGCGGGCTCGAAACGGTTAACGGCTAACGTCATACGAAACCAGCAGCGCAACCATATAACCTTAGACGAAACCAACATCCGTTCGTCTCAATTAATGGAATATCATTTTTCTCCGCTCGCCCGTCCTCGTCCAATGCCAAAGGCTATGGCCGACGGTGTCCGCAGTAGCCCGCTACGGAGGGTGGAACGGTTTGCCCGTCCCGGGCTGGCAAGGCGGAGCTTCGCTAGATTTTGACATCACATTGTTTTTAAGCCACCTATTATCTGATTGATATTGCTGACCTTTTCCCTTGAACAGAAATCTGTGAGGCCATGTACTATTTCGATCGCTGTCTTTGGGTTGACAAAATTTGCTGTCCCTACCTGGATGGCCCGGGCGCCGACAAGAAGAAATTCAAGGGCATCCCTATAATCCATTATCCCTCCCAGACCGATTACCGGAATTGTTACGGCTGCAACAACCTTGTGGACGAGATAGAGGGCTATGGGTTTAATGGCAGGGCCTGACAGACCGCCAACTATATTTGCCAGTTTTGGTAGTCTGGTTGTTACATCAACAGCCATACCCAGGATTGTGTTAGTGACCGAAATTGCCTTCGCACCAACAGACTCAACTGCCGTGGCTATAGTGGTTATATCAGTCACATTAGGCGCAAGTTTCACTATGACAGGTTTGGTTGTATTATTCACTACCCGTTCCGTTACTGCGGCGGCGGTATCCGGGTCTGTGCCAAAGGCGATGCCCCCTTTCTCAACATTGGGGCATGATATATTTATCTCTATGGCTGCAATCCCCTCAACCTTTTCAATCTTTTTTGCTAGATCGGCATACTCTTTGACAGTATGCCCGTAAATATTCGTGATAACAGGTGCCTCTATTTTAGTGAGCACAGGCAGTTTTTCTTCAATGAACGCCTGTATGCCGATATTAGCGAGACCAATCGCGTTCAAGAGACCGCAGGGTGTCTCTGCAATCCTGGGAGGTGGATTTCCAGGCATCGGTCTGAGGGATAAACCTTTGACGATTATGGCTCCTAAGAGGGAAGGATCAAAAAAAGGTGTCAACTCAGTGCCATAGCCAAAGGTTCCCGAGGCAGTAATAACCGGGTTCTTCAGTTTCAAGTCCCCTATATCAACGGATAAGTCAGGTAGAACAGCCACTACAGAACCTCCCAGTCAATCATCCCGGATGGAAACACAGGGCCGTCCTGACAAACATAGTAGTATGGTTTCGTTTCACCATGAGCTGCTTTGACAGCACATCCCAGACATATCCCCAGACCACAGGCCATGTAACCTTCCAGAGAGACATAAGACCTGAGACTGAGAGTAGTGGCCTTTTGAGCAACCTTTTTGAGCATCTGAGGTGGACCACAGGCGTAAATTACCGATTTTATCGGCCCCTTATTACTCAGGCGTTGGTCCAACAAGTCAGTAACAATTCCTTTGAAACCTAATGACCCATCCTCTGTTGTGAGGGAAAGATTAACACCCAGCTCCTCGAGCTGTTGGATACGAACAACCTCCTGAGATGTGGAAAAACCCAAAAACAGGGTAACCGTGTTCCTCTGATCTTTCTGGAGGACCTGAGCCAAGAAGAAGAGTGGTGCTAAACCTATGCCACCGCCGACCAATATCGCTCTTTCGCTTGGCCGGGGAAGAGCAAATCCGTTTCCCAAGGGGCCAATAACAGAAATGATATCATGCTCTTTCAGGCTAGAGAGGAGTGATGTCCCAGCGCCGACTACATTGTATAGGATCATCACCTTGTCTCCTTCCTGGATTCCGTGTATAGAAAAGGGCCTTCGCAATAACGGGTCTTTTGTTCTTTCGCCTAAATGTACCATCAAGAACTGTCCAGGCTTAGCATGTGATGCCAGAAGCGTGGAACGGAATTCCATAAGCCAAATATTCTTTCCTATCTGTTGATTGGACTTGAGGGCAACTGTTTCTTCGACCATCTTTTTACCATAACCAAAAGTGTATCGAGGAGCTTTCAGTACCAACGACTGGTCAGCCAGCATTAAATAATGATGCGCCTGGAAAAAGTCCTTTTTACAGGCAATTGCGAATTTAGGGATTCAGGAATTGCAAATTATTGTCAGTAGTCAGCACTAAGGGCATTATTCCAAATCCTGATCTTTTTGACTTTGTACGAGATCATCAAGATTGTAGGGGTTGATTTGGTGCTTGACGATTGAAATGGAATATCACGGTGGATGGTACGAGAAAATTGAGAACCTTGGCCGTGCATCCGCCTTTGAACAGAAAAAGGAATAATCTTCTGATAAGAAAAGGTAATTGGGCCAGATTGCTTCGCAATGCAGATTGAATTATTTACCGCTGCTTCCTCCCGGATCTGACGGGGTTCATAATCATCTGTCAAACGAGGTCCGACCTCCTCTCTTACCAAATGAATTGACCCCCAATTCTTGTTTCTCAGGAAGGATTTTCGACCCCGCATGAGCGGATTTCGGGCTACAGGGCACCGCTAGCTCCCCGTCTAGCACGGCCAAGGTAAATCCATGGCTGGGATGCCAGTTATGTGTCAACCATTTCTTTTAAACCTCTCCCTACCTTGAAAAAAGGAAGTTTCTTGCCCTGAACCTTTATGATTTTGCCAGTCTTGGGGTTTCTGCCATTATAGCTGGCATATTCTTTAACCTTGAAGCTTCCCAATCCTCGAATCTCTATCCTGCTGCCACGTACGAGCTCCTTTTCCATTTCTTTGAAGACAGTGTTTACGACCTCCTCTGCCGTTTTGATCGTAAGGTTTTCAGTTTTTGCCAACGCTTCTACTAACTGGGATTTATTCATGACGCCCCCTTGGTTAAGAAGGATATATGAAGAACGAACACAGACCCTATAACGTAAGTCCTTTATTTCATACTGAATACCTCTTATCAAGTCAAGGCAAAATAGATGTAGAGTAACGTCAAAGTCCAGGGTATGGGTGTCCAAAAAAAGGATACCCATACCCTGCGAGAAGCTTAACAATCAATAGGTTCTGATCCGAACTCACTTCACCGGAAAAAAGCCGTTACGAACTTTTTACGGGGTGATAGCAAACTCCATACGCTGCAGCAGCTCACCGCCTGGCCCGAGCACATCCACATGCCAACCCCCAATTTCATGGGCTTGGATTCTTTTTGAACTATAGGTACGCCAACTCGCCGAATTCACGGCCAGATTCACCCTTGCCCTCTCGGTATCGCCAAAGTACCACACATGAGTGATCTGGGTTGCGCCAGAAGCACCTGTGATCTTTGTAAAGCAGTAAAGCGTGCCCACTGATGCCTCAAAACTATTTCCAACATCGATAGGTTGCCGGTTAATGACATCCCGGCAGATGGTACCCACAGCCACTTCCAAGGAAGCAGTCTGTTGTGCCTGAATGGTCCCTGCCGGGGAAAGAGGAATTGCCAGCAGAGCGACTAAAACGAGGAGGAAAAAATACTGTTTTTTCATAATGGTTCTCCTTTCCTTAGAAAAATGAATAAGTTAGTCCAATGATTTTTCCATAATAATGAATATTTAACCATAATAGATCTCTTTTGGCAACGAGAAAAATACGGGAGAAAAAATACGATAAACATGATATACTTTAAAGTTGAAAGCTGCAATCCGAATCCTTCACTGCGAGTCGGTGAAATAGCAACGCCTAAAACCTCCCTAGACCCCAATGTCTTTGAAGATCTCCAAAAGTCTCTTTTTGCATGGTGCATACTTTATCCTCAAGGGTGTGGGGCGGGCAGGGATGGCAGGCGGGTTTGCGGTGAACCCTGAACCCGTGAGCGGTTATGGAGATTTATGTGAAAGGCGATTTCCGAAATGAATTGACATCTCAAATTGCGGATTATATTTTATTCGGTAAGACAGACTGCTTCGCCTCACCCCCCGAGATATTCTATAGGGGTATGGGCACGTTATTGCTGAAGGTGAACGAAGAAAGAGCGCATTTACTACTCCAAGGGAAATTTTTTCAGCGTATTATGGAATAGTGAGATGAAAGGGGAGAAGAAAATGGGAAATACGCATAATGAGGTCCCAGTGGAACAGTTACGGTGGAGATGTGATCCAGACAGCTTAGGTTTCTCTACCACGGAGGAGGTTTCACTGTCGGAGTCGATTATTGGGCAGGAGAGGGCTCTGGAAGCGATTCAGTTGGGATTGGACATGGGGAGTTTGGGTTACAATATCTTTGTGGCCGGCCCTGCCGGAACTGGAAGGATGACCACAATAAAATACCTTTTGTCGCACTTGGAAAAGGAAGGAGACGTCCCTGAGGATAGATGTTATGTCAATAACTTTAAAGATTCTGACATGCCCAATTTGATAAGCCTACCTGCAGGAAAGGGCAAGGCCTTCAAGGAGGATATGGAGGAACTCATCTCATCTCTCAAGAGAAATATACCCTTGGTGTTTGAAAGTGACGACTACCAAAGAAGGGGGAGAGAGATTTTGGAGAAATCCAAGGAAAAAGAACGGGCTATCATCAAAGATCTGGAAAAGAAGCTCTCCCAGGAGAATCTTGCCTTGGTTCAGCTCCAGGTAGGACCCTATGTGAAGCCGGATATATTTCCTGTGGTAATGGATAAGCCCGTTCCCTGGGATCAACTCGAGAAAAACACCGAAGAGGGGAAATTTCCAAAAGAGCAATTTGAACGATTGCGGAAGAAGTATTCGGAGCTTTCAGGGGAAGTAACCATGGCCTTCCAGGAGTCCAAGAAGATAGGGAAAGAGGTTCGCAAAGAACTTACTGGTTTAGAAAAAGAGGCAATACTTCCCATCCTAAAGGAACTTATTGGGGAGCTGAAGGAAAGGTACCAACACGAGAAGATCAATAGCTATTTAGATGAGGTAACGGATAACATCCTGGAGAACACAAACCGCTTTAAGGAGAGTACTGAATCTGAGTCCCCTGTTATTCCCGGGCTCAGCTTGCCTACCCCAGAGGATACCTTTCGAGAATATCAGGTAAACGTGATCATCGACAATTCGGAAGTCAAGGGAGTTCCGGTGATTTTTGAGACCTCTCCCACTTATCGTAACATCTTCGGGATGGTTGAGCGAACTGTTGGCCGGTCCGGGGTCTGGCAGACCGACTTTATGCAAATCAAGGCCGGTTCCTTTTTGCGGGCTAACGGAGGCTATTTGGTGGTCGATGGCCGCGAGGCCTTGCTTGAGCCGGGGGTATGGACGGCACTGAAAAGAAGCCTCAAGAATAAGAAGATGGAGGTCCAGAATTATGATCCCTTTTCTATTTTTGGCACCTCCGCTATAAAACCGGAACCCATTGATATCAATGTCAAGGTAATTCTGGTGGGAGATGATTTCCTTTATCGGCTCCTCTATAATTTCGATAATGATTTCAAAAAGATCTTCAAGATAAAAGGTGATTTTGATTCCGTTGTCCCCAGAAATGGGGAGTCACTGAATCAATACGCTAATTTCATTAAGAAGATCTGCGATGATGAGGGTTTGAAGCCTTTTGATAAGACAGGGGTAGCCACAGTCTTAGAATTTGGGGTGAGGCAAGCGGGGAGAAAGGAGAAGATATCCACCCAGTTTGATCATATTGCGGATATCATAAGAGAGGCCCATTACTGGGCTAAAAAAGAGAAGAGCAAGTATGTAACCGAAGCACATGTGGACAAGGCCATCGAAAAAAGCATCTACCGGGTCAATCTGATCGAAGACAAGCTTCAGGAAATGATAGAGGAAGGCACCATCATGATCGATACCGAAGGAATGGTAACGGGCCAGGTAAACGGGCTTTCCGTTTATCAACTCGGTGATTACACCTTTGGAAAACCTTCCCGGATTACGACGAGTATCTCCATGGGCAAAGCTGGAATTATCAATATTGAGCGGGAGGCGGATTTGAGCGGACCTACCCATAATAAGGGGGTGTTGATTCTCTCCGGATATCTCAGGGAAAAATATGCCCAGGACAAACCTCTTACCCTGAGTGCAAGCATCTGCTTTGAGCAATCCTATTCTGGGGTGGAAGGAGACAGTGCCTCTTCCACCGAGGTCTATGCTCTTCTTTCCAGTCTTTCCGGTCTTCCCCTGAGGCAGGATATTGCAGTTACCGGATCGGTGAACCAGAAAGGGGAGATCCAGCCGATTGGGGGAGTTAACCATAAGATCGAGGGCTTCTTTGACGTTTGTCGGGCCAAAGGTATTACCGGGTCTCAGGGGGTAATGATTCCGCATCAGAATGTAGAGGATCTCATGCTGAAACGAGATGTGGTTAAAGCGGTAGAAGATAAGAAATTTCATGTCTATCCCGTAAAGACCGTAGATCAGGGGATTGAGATTTTGACAGGAGTCAAGGCAGGTGAGAGAAAAGAGGACGGAACCTACGATGAAGAGACCGTAAATTTTCTGGTTGACAGAAAGCTCAGAGATTTAGCCGATCGTATGAGAGAATTCGATTCAGGAGAGAAGGAGAATGGCAAGTCTTAAGGATATAGAAAGGAGGAGATATCCATGGCCATAATAAAATGGAGCCCTTTCAAGGAGTTTACTGATCTAAAACGAGAGATGGACTCAATCTTTGATGAATTCTTTGGAAGAAGGGCCTTGCCTTCCAGAATAGCAAAGCCTTCTCGTGCCTCTGGAGTCTATTTTCCTCCAGTAGATGTCTATGAAAAGACAGATGAAATAGTAATCAAGGTGGGGATTCCCGGCGTAAAAAGGGAGGATTTAGAAGTTACTCTTTTGGAAAATACCCTTACCATAAAGGGGCAAAGAAGTAAGGATGCTGAGGTGAGAGAGGGAGATTATTACTACCTCGAGCAGCACTACGGCAGTTTTTCCCGCTCCATTACTTTTCCAGTGGAGTTAGATCCAGAAGGTATGAAGGCGACTTACAAGGATGGTGTCTTAGAGATCATAATACCTAAATCCAAGAAAGAGAAACCAAAGGAGATTGAGGTTCGCGTTTCGTGAGACCTTTTTGTGCCCATGTCTATCCCATTTTCTAAGTCACCACAATACATATCTCAGTATCCGGACCTCGCCTTTGGCCTGACCCTGATCTCAGGCTGCCAGAACTTTTTGAACCCCCCTGGGTTTGACCACTACAAGCGGAGGCTTCTCCGAAAGATGCGGAGACGAGAGACATTGATGGAGATCACTAAGCGTATAGAAAGCTACGAGCGGTTCTTTGGTGGGTTTGGCTATGAATGCCCTTTGCCTAAGCACTTGAAGAGAACAGTCAATAGCGGCTTTCCCAGGTACAATTTGATAGTTGATGCACACTTCATGGCAGAGATGTGCGCAGGTATACTGGTTGCTGTTGCCGATTATGACCGGTTTGATGGAAAATTGACACTGGATCTAGCAGAAGAAGGTGAGATTTGTCGGGGGATGGGTAAGCTGGAGTGGTTTACCAAACAGGGAGAGATCGTGTTCAGGGATGAAAGGGAAATTGTCTGTGTTCTGTGTCAGGGAGCTGATGAGAAAACCAGGGTGAGGGAAGATACACGAAATGTTCTATTCTACGCCTATGCAGTGCCAGGCATTGAAGGGCGCTATCTCAGGGAGGGGCTAAGCATTGCAGCAGAGATCATGTGTGAATTTGGGCAGGGTACTATAGAGTGGCTGGAGACACAAGAGTATTCGCAACAATAACTCCCCCCTTCCTTTTGTTCGAAGGGCGAAAATAATTGGAAACGTTCAAGAGTTGAGGTCCAGCTTTTTTTTCAGGCACATGATTGACCTCAATCTATCTAACTGGTAATGCCAGTTTCCTCAAGGCGATATCTAAAAAGGTCAAGGGAGGTGGCCAAATATTTGCTATTTAACAGGACAGAGACAAAGGCACAAATCCTTTGTGGGGTCCCAAATATTTGGCCATTGCAGAACACGGTGGTATTTTTTGTGAGATACCGCCCGCCCGCCTCGCCTGAGCGAGAGCGGGCAGGCCTTTCAGAAACAGGCATTACCTTCTTAAACCTAAATGCTTCAACTCCTGAGCGATACTAAATAATAAGATGTGAGCCTATTGTTTTTCCTAATCCAAGGCAGATCTAAACTCCGCCAGCTAATGGAAAAGGTTTCCAGCTAATACAAAAACCTCTGAAAAATAAGCGCTACCACACCTACACAAAGTGCCAAAAGAAGAGCTTGAATGGCCACCTTGATATACCATCTTGGCGATTTTTTAGGTATTCGGAAATCAATTGTCGTACTGATATCCTGACCCTCTCCGTGTTCTTTCTTCTTTTCTTTGACAGCCTGTTCTATGGCTTTGACCCAATCTTTTCTTTTTGAAACTCGGAACTCCACCACGGAACCATTCCTAAGAAGTATAGGGAATTTGTTAGAGATAAAACCACTGTGTTTTGCCTCAATCGAGACAATACCCTCAAGCCGAATTGACTCCTCTGCAGTTCTAAAATTGAGAAAATTAGGTCTAAATATAAGTCGCCGATTGGTTAAGAGCGCCCTTCCACCGGCCCAATCGAAGGGGTCTAAATGAATGCTCCGATGGTTGCGTCTACCCTCTCTAACAACTATTTCATCATCATTTGACTTCATTTTCGTCATTCACATGGTGATTCATGTTCTTCAACCCCAACAACAGGCTCAGATTCAAGCAGTATTGCCCCCACAGTTCCAGCCATTACACCTGTGCGAATAGCAGCTTGAATCTCCGTTCTTGAAATAGCTGTCATAACGTTACCAATACCGGCCCCGACATATCCAGCCGATAGGCCAGAAATTGCAACGTTCCTCACATCAGCCAAATCACCTCCAAGCAAAGAAGCCGCTGCTGCACCAATCAATGCACTTCCGACAGCAGCACCAACGGGAGTTCCTACACCCCAACTGGTAGCGCCAACAGCGAGGCCGCCGATAATAGTGCCTGCGCCACTAGACGTCTATATAAGCCAAGATCTTGACATTTGTGTCAAGTTTTATCATTGAAATGAAACCAAGATTCTAAAGGGAATTCGAAATCCGAAATTCGAATATCTAAATCCTAAACAAATTCCAAATTCAAATGCTCTAAATCCAAAACCATTAAAATTTCTTGCTAAACTCCAAACATGTTTTGGTCATTCTTGCCCCGTTAGATAGTAATGACTGAAAGAATC
>JAFDDT010000116.1 GCA_019310725.1 Deltaproteobacteria bacterium
ACCTTCTCCCCGCGGCATTACCTTTACCGGGTTAAAGTCTAGCTTTGCAATCTGTGGAGTATCTTCAATCATAGCTGAGAGCCTCAGTAGTAGATCCTCCACGGCAGCGGTATCGGCGGGCGGCGAACCCCTGAACCCCTCAAAGAGCTTTCTCATCTTGATAGAACTCACCAGTTCCTTGGCATCGGAATCGGTAAGAGGGTGCAGTCTGACGGCCACGTCCTTCATCAATTCCCCATATATTCCTCCAAGGCCAAACATGATGAGCGGACCAAAGGATGGATCCTCCGTCATTCCAACGATCGCCTCTGTTCCACCGGCTACCATGCGCTGCACAGTAACGCCCTCCATCTCATCCTCACGGTTAATCTCGGCAAGCCTGGCCTTAATATCATTAAAGGCTTTCTCCACCTCACTCTCTGATTTAAGGTTCAGCTTCACTCCACCGACATCAGTCTTATAAGTGTTGCTCTCAGTAGTAATTGAGTGAATATGGGATGTTGGGATCTCAGGGATCTATTTATGATGCATTCGCAAAAAGTCGATTTTGCTCTATCCGTGAGCATTTCGGGCGCACTTAAGATCTTCAGCTAAAATGCTAAAATTCGACCTAACGCCTTCAAACAGTTAGCATTTCTTAACGCTGAACATCTCAAGCGCTTTTCTCCCAAAATGCTCAATCTCGTTCACAAAACACTTTCTACGAGTTTGTCATTCAGGAATGTTCCATTTTTACATCTTTCCGCGTCTTAGGATGGATACCAGCAGCCAGAACCCCATTACCCCAGCCACCAGAAAACCTGCCAGGCCAATGACAGGAATCCCATACCATTTGGGTGGAATGTCGGCAAGAACGATTAGCGAGGAACCAATGACCAGAGAGGCGAGAACGATGGCAAAGGCAATGCGGTTGCTGATCCGATCATGGGTCGTAAGCATCGGCTCCAAGCCTCGATGCTCGAATTCCAGCTTCACCTTCCCCTGTCTGGCTTGTTTCAAAATTTCGCGCAGTTCGCGGGGAATCTCCTTTAGGAGGTGAACGAATTCGGCTCCGGTGTCGAACATGTCTGCGGCAACCCGACGGGGATGAAAGCGCTCCCGCTGAATACGTCGAATAGAAGGGGCTGCATGTGTCGCCATATCAAAATCAGGGTCGAGTGTGCTGCCGAGCGCCTCCACTGCCGAGCGCCTCCACTGTACTGAGCGCCTTCAGCATCAGGAACAGGTCTGGGGGAACACGCAGGCGATGTTTTGAAGCCATGTCCAAGAGTTGCCGGAGCAGTTTTCCAAGATCCAGTTCCTTTAGGGGGCGGTAAAAATGCAGATCCATAAACTCGCCCAGTTCCCTTTCCAGGGTGCTTCGGTCCGGTTCATCCTCCCAGAGGGTAAGGTTTAGCAAGGCATCTGCGGCCTTTTCTTCATCCCGGTTAACAATACTCATAACCAAATCAGCAAAGTTTTCCCGCGTCTGGCGGTCAATGCGGCCCATCATGCCAAAGTCCAGATAGCAGATAACATTATTTGGTAGAATGTATATATTGCCCGGATGCGGGTCTGCATGAAAAAATCCGTAGTCGAAAATCTGTTTCAGGATCAGATCAGCGCCGCGGTGTGCGATCTCTTTTTGATCAAGAGATGCTGATTGCAGTTGATCGATCTCAGAGGCCTTGATGCCATCTATGTACTCCATGGTCAGAACTCGCTCAGTGGTGGTTTCGCGATATACCTTGGGTACGTATATGTTCTGTTCACCCATGAACTGACTGGCAAAGCGCTCAATATGCGAGGCTTCAATGGTGTAATCCAATTCTCTTTCCAGGGTATGAGCGAATTCTTCAACAATCTTGGTAGGGCGATGGAGTTCCGCTTCCTCCAGATGCCGTTCCATAAGTGAGGCTAAATGAAGCATGATTTCCAAATCGATATCGATGGTTTTGTGGATACCTGGACGTTGGACCTTGGCCACTACTTCCTCACTATTCCTCAACTGTGCTATGTGTACCTGGCCAATGGAGGCGGCAGCAAGAGGGGTTTGCTCGAAGTGCTGAAAGATGTCGCCAAGAGGTGCGCCGAGCTCTGACTCTATGATGTGCTTCATCTCGGTATAAGGGAAGGAAGGGACATGATCCTGAAGCTTTGAAAGTTCTTGTATGAGTTCTACAGGAATCAGATCGGGACGGGTAGAAAGTATCTGGCCGAGTTTGACAAAGGTAGGTCCAAGTTCTTCCAGGGCCATTCGAATCCTCTCCGCCCTTGTGAGTTTTTCTACCTGTTCCCGTCGTTTCCGGGAGATCATCTGAAGGCCGATCTCCAGGTACTGTTCAATCTTCAAAGTGTCCACCAGATCTCCAAATCCATATTTAAAAAGGATGGTGAGGATCTGGCGGTAGCGGTTGAGGTGACGGTAAGTGCTGCCTATTACACCAATTTTTCGGATAACCATGTCTTTATCCTTTTCCGCGGAGAAGGTCAATACAGGACAGTGTTTCCTCATATCCCTCAAGAATGGCTTCTTTTGCCCTGTGGAATTCCAGAAATCTTAGGTGCCCCAATTTTGGTTGAATCAGCAGGTCAGGCGGGTCAGCCTTCAATCGTGTGGCAGTAATCTGGGCCTCCATGATATTGATTGAGGTCATTAGTGCTTCAAAGATACTGTGGGCATCGGGTCATTGAGACATATCTGTCTTATTGCGTGAGGTTGTCTTTTTCTCGATATTTCTGATCCTTTTTTCCAGTCTGGTAATATCTTTTTTGGTGGCCATATCCATTTTTTCCAGTACCTTGTGCACCATGCCTTCAACCTTTGTCTCCAGGTCTTTTCTGGCCTGCTCGGATTTTTTCAAGAGCTCCCTGAGTAAATCTTTCCCCTCTTTTTCCGAAAGCTTTCCTTTTTCTGTTAGTTCCTTGGCCAGCACCTCGACCTTATCTTTTGTCATAGCAGCCAGACCTACACCTGTCAGCATGGTTTTCTTAATAAGATCAAACATAATTCTTCTCCTTTGTATGGGTTAGTTCGATAACTTTACCGTCTGCCAATAATAGGCGAACTGGTTTCAAGCTTTAGTCTTTTTTACAATTGCCTTTACCTCTTCTCCAGACAGGCCTTCTTTTTCCTCCAATCTGGCAGCCAGGGAATCCAATATAGGCCTGTTCTCTTTTAGAAGATTGCTGACCCTCTCATAACTGCTCTGTATTACTGCCTTGACCTCGGCATCTATCTGTTGGGCTGTCTCCTCACTGTAATTTTTCTCTTCACCAAATTCGGTCCCTAAAAACAAGGACTTGTTCTTTGCAGCCTCCTACCTTCTTCACAAAAGGGGTGAAAAAACCCGGCAGATATCTTCAGAAAATTCCCGGATTTTGCCCTTTTGTTCCACCTCCTCTTTGCTTACTTGCCGGGATTGCCTGAGTATGCCTTCTATCACCCGTATAATCTGCTGTACATCGCCGGGAGTATAAAGAAAGGACGCAATCTCGAAATTGAGCTGAAAACTACGGATATCCATATTGGCCGAACCAACTACCGCCAGTTCCTGATCAATGGCAATCAACTTGGCATGTAGCATGCCGGGCTGATAAAAATAAAAGTGAACGCCCACTGCCACAAGGTCAGGCAAAAATGAGTGGCCTGCCAGATCAACAAGAGGATGGTTAGATCTCTCAGGAATAATAAGTCGGACATCATAGCCCATGCGAGCAGCCAGTTCCAGAGCCGCGCAGAGAGGTTCATCTGGAACAAAGTATGGGGTAACCACCCACACGCTTTCCCGCGCCTGGCTGAGCGCTGCCAGCACTCCGGAATAGAGGGCTCGCTCAGGCATGTCAGGGCCATCTACTACTACCTGAACGGTACTGCCACTATCTCCATCTGGAAACACTACCGTGGCCAGGGGACCGCGGTCAAACTCTTCGCCCGTGCAGTATACCCAGTCCTGCCAAAAAACAGTGCGCAAATGATCAGCACTCCTTCCGGCAACTGCCATACAAACATCTTTCCATCTTTTTTTATATGAAGTTGGTCCCATGTATTCTTTGGCTAAATTCATGCCCCCTACTAAGGCATAACAACCGTCAACAACTGCCATCTTGCGATGATTACGCAGATTGGCCGACCAGCGCCGGCGAAGAGGTAGCATAGGCATAAAAACGCCAACTTGTCCGCCAGCGTCCTTGAGCGGTCGGACAAATCTTCCCCGAGATAGCAAACTGCCATAAGCATCAAGCAGCAGGCGTACCTTTACCCCTTGTTTTGCCTTCCGTGCCAGCAAATCAACAATCGCGTTTCCCACCTCATCACGGCCCAGGATAAAGGTGGCTATTTCAATGGATTCTCTGGCGTTTTCCAGCAGATTAACAAGGGTGGTATATGCTGCGACGCCATCGTCAATGATGATCACCTTATTATTTGGGGCCGGGGGAAACGTGCCCGCGCGCGTCAAAAACTGGGCAATCCTACGGCCACCTGGTAACAAACTATCATGGTCGGGATCCTGAAAGGAGGTCCCCATATTACGTATGCCCCAATCCTTTTCCCTAGTGATTCTTTTAATTCTTTTTCCGCCGATCAAAAAATAAAGCGGAACTCCTATAAACGGTATCAAGGCCATGGCGAGCAACCAGGCAATAGTGGCCCCAGGATGGCGCCGCTCAAGAAGTATACGGGGAATCAGGATGATAGCCAAAATGTAGCCGACAATCTCAAAAAAATGGGCAAAAATCCACTGTGGAACAGTCATAGGTTATTGGAAACTCCCCTCTCCATCTCGATGCTCGGTAATAATCGGAGCTAGGTTTAGGCTTCTCTGCCCTCACCAATTACTTGAACCATCCCTTTTGATGGAAGGCCCATAGCAAAACGGCGGCGAGTGCAAGCATCGCGGCAATCACCACAGGATAACTGTAACGCCAAGTGAGCTCCGGCATGTACTGGAAGTTCATGCCATAGATCCGGGCAATCAGTGTCAGTGGCAGAAAAACTGTGGAGATGACAGTCAGGAGTCTGAGGCGCTTGTTCACCTTGCCCTGTAATGTAAGCAGATAATGTTGGTGCACCTCAGACAGATTTGCCTGCTGTCGACCAATAAAGCGAAGGGTATACTCAAAATGACCGAGGGAATCACGGAAATATTCCCGAAGATCTGTCATATCGAAAAATTCAGACTCCACGGTACCCAGGGTAGTTAGGCAAAACATTTCTGAACCTGTAAACCTTTTGATAGGGTAGCTCCAAGCACTATTTAATAAGCCTCAAACTTATTAATATCATGGAAAGACAGCTTGATCAACCTTTCGGTCTTGGGGCACAGCATCTTTCAGATCCTTAAACACCTGTTTCGCAAAAGCTCGGGTGCAAGCCTAAGGCCTTATAACAGAAATAAGGTGTTGCCTTCTTTTGTTTCCAGGTCTCCAGTAAGTGGTCTTTTTTTGTTCAAAGATTTCCGCTTCTTCTTTGAAATACTGTTGAGTTTTACGAATTTGTGCTTTTCAGATATCCCCTATCTCGCATTCTTGGATGATCGTGCCCAGCTTGATGATAGTGTCAACTATTCCGGTAGCATCCTTTTTCTTCTCTCCCCGAACCCCTAAGAGCAGGGGATACGATCGTATCTCCTTTACCATATTCATTGCTTCATTGCGGCTCAAAGGAAAGGCGCGAAAGGAGATATCCTTCATGACTTCGACATAGATACCGCCCAGACCAAACATAACGATCGGGCCAAAGGTCTTATCTCTTCTTGCACCGATGATGAGTTCGATCCCAGGTCTGGCCATTTTCGAAATATCAACCCCTTCAATCTTGGCATTCGGATCATATGCCTTACAGCTTTGGATAATTGCCTGATATGCATCAATAACTTCATCGCGATTTTCAAGATCCAGAGCAACACCCCCGGCGTCACTTTTATGGACTATATCCTTTGAGACAAGCTTCATAACCACAGGGTATCCGATTGCCTCTGAGTGTCTTACCGCCTCATCAAGACTACGGGCAACTTGACTTGTAGGGGTCTGAATACGGGCAGCTTTCATGATAGCCCGCGCCTCATGGGCAAGAAGGAAATTCCGCTTATCCTCTCTCACTCTTCTCACCGTCTCTTCTATTGTCTCGACTTGGATGTCTGCAACCGCAATCTCATCCGATCGATTGACCAGATAGTTATAATAGGAATACATTCCCCCAAGACACGATACCGCCTCATACACGTCGCCAAAAACAGGGAAACCCTTGGTACTACATGACTTTATGCAGTCCTCTACCTTATCACCGCCAAAACAGGAGAAAAGTATTGGTTTTCCTTGTGATTTAAAGTGTTGATAATGATTCTCTATCAGACCCGGTAGATTTTCAGCGTCAAAAACCGCCACCTCACTCATCAATGCGATCACAGCATCTATAGTATCGCTTTTGAGCGCTGCATTCAGGGCGCCATCGAACTCGGATGTGGTTGCTTGACCAGTGAGATCGATAGGATTCTTAGTAGAGCCAAAATCAGGGATTATATCCGAGAAGATCTCACCTAAGGCCGGAACATCATCGTACAGTCTCACCCCGTATTTTTCACAGGCATCAGCAGTCATGACACCGACCCCACCCCCATTGGTGATAATTACTGTGTTTTCACCATGGGGGAGTGGATTATTCGAAAGAAATTTACACCAGTCAAAGGCATCCTGTAAGCTCTCCGCCCGTAAAACACCAGATTGTCTCATGATAGCATCGAAAACCTCATCTGTCCCTGCCAGCGAGCCTGTGTGGGACGCAACAGCAATTGCTCCCTTAGCTGACCGTCCTGATTTGATCACAACAACAGGTTTGTTTTTCGTTGCCCCATTGAGCACCTTCACTAATCGTTCGCCCTCTCTCACCCCTTCAACATACATGAAGATAATCTTTGTCATATCCTGGGTTAGGAGATATTCTAGAAGATCTGATTCATCAATATCAGCCTTGTTGCCGACTGAAACCATTGCCGATATTCCGATATTTTCTACAGCAGTTTTGCCGATCATTGATGCCCCGAGGGCCCCACTCTGTGTGACAATTGCAACATTTCCCGGTCTCACATCTCTCGCGCCAAAGGTAGCGTTTAATGAAACCCCGGCAGAATAGATGCCAAAAATGTTCGGACCCAGAATACGCAGGCCATTTTCCCGTGCATACGTGGCAATCCTTTTCTCCTCCTGGATGTTGCCAACCTCAGAAAATCCGGAGGTTATAATGAGGGCAATTTTTACCCCCTTATCAGCACAATTCTTAACTGCATCAAACACCAGCTTTGCAGGAATGACGATACATGCAAGATCAATAGGATTGTTAATGTCTTCGAGCGCCTTAAAGACCTGAAGACCCAGTATTTCACCGCCCCGGGGATTTATTGGATATACCTTATGGGGATAGCCACTCAATACGATGTTTTCAATTACTCTATACCCTATCTTGGCTGTGTCGTGGGATGCCCCGATTACTGCTATGGATTTTGGCTCAAAGAGGTATCTCATATCCGTCATACCAAACTACCCCCTGAACATCATTTTCAATTCGTATAGGCCAGAATCAATTCTTTTTTGCATGTCAAAGCCTGCCTCTTGAAATACATGAAGCATTGGCCTATTCTCCACCAGTACATTTGCGGTAAAGCCAAGAAGGCCTTGTTTTTGAGCCAGATACGTTAGATACCTCAGTAATTCCGTGCCTATCCCCTTGTTCTGATAATCATCCCTTACCGCAAATGCCGCCTCCGCAGTGTGTGTGCTCTTATCTATGAAATATCGTCCCACGCCAACTATTTCCTCTTTCTTTTCATGTTTTATCACGGCAAAAATCGCCAGCTCATCAGTATAATCAATGATCACGAATTTTTGCAAAAACTCATGTGGCATATCGATCCGTCTGGAAATAAACCTGCGATATATGCTCTGATCAGAAAGGGAATATACAAAGTCTTTGAGTAGTGGCTCATCACTGATTTTTACGGGTCGGAGAAAGATCTCGAGTCCGGTTTTCGTGGTTCTATAGGTCTCCAGATCTTCGGGGTACTCCCCTTTCTTTCCGGGGATGAATGCCTGATCTTTATAGAGCAGATTCAGTTTTTTCGCTTCCTGTATAAGCCATGGTCTGAATTTTGGATGTGCTATGGATATTAATTCCATTGCACGTTCTCTGATGTTTTTCCCATGCAGATATGCTATTCCGTACTCTGTTATGACGTAATGAATATCACCCCTGTTTAGAGTGACGCCTGCCCCTTCCTTGAGAAACGGTACGATTCTTGAAACCTTACCATTCTCCGCAGTTGATTGAAGGGCAAGGATTGTTTTGCCGTTCTGCGACAAGACGGCACCTCTCATGAAATCGGCGTGTCCCCCTATCCCACTATAGAATATCTTTCCTATAGATTCTGCGGTTGCCTGACCGGTGAGGTCAGCTTCCAGAGCGCTGTTTATGGCAACTATATTGTTATGCTGGGCAATAACCAGGGGATTATTGGTATAGTCGAGGGTCCTAAACTCTACGCTTGGATTATCATGGATATATTCATAGGTCCTCTCTTTACCCATACAGAAGGTTGCCACTGTTTTTCCACGATTAATGGCCTTTTTCGTATTATCGATAACGCCATCCTTCATCAGCTCCACAACCCCATCACTCAATAGTTCTGTATGTATTCCGAGATGCTTCTTGGAGCGGAGGTTAGATAGAATTGCATTTGGTATGCTTCCATATCCAACCTGAATGGTGTCTCCATCCTTGACGATCTGTGCAACATACTTCCCGATCCGCTGCGCAATTTCACCAGGCACCTTTGTCTCATACTCCAACAGGGGCTCGTTATGGGGGATAATAAAATCCACGTCATCCATGTGCACGAAGGTGTCTCCATGCACACGAGGCATATGTGAATTGACTTGCGTTATCACAACTGAGGCATTCCTTACAGCCGCTTCGGTAATATCAACACTGATACCGAGGCTCATATAGCCGTGATCATCCGGTGGCGAGGTCTGCACCATGGCCACATCAACAGGCACCAGTTTCCGATCGAACAACTCAGGCACCTGCGACAAAAATATGGGGCTATAATCTGCAATGCCCTTATTGACTGCATCTCTCGTATTGTTTCCTATGAAGAAAGAGTTATGCCTGAAGTTGGTTTTGAACTTCTCATCGGTATAGGGCGCAACACCAAGGGTCCACACGTGGAAGACCTCAGTATCAAAGAAGGCCTTGGGATTGGATTCCACAAACTTTATAAGGGCCTGAACAAGGTATTGAGGCTCGCCGCAGGCGGTACCAATGAAGATACGGTCACCTCGATGGATATTGGAGAACACCGTGTCTTCTGACACGAATTTATCAGGATAGATATCCTTCCACTTTGCGTAATCTTGGGTTTTTTTCATGATCTTATCACCCTTACAGAACAGTCAAGAATCATGACCGTTTATAGTAAAAATACCAATTTCACATATCTCTATACCACAAGGGACACACCGGATTCAGGAAAATTTCAACAGAAACTCGATTGGTTCCATCCTCTCCACGATCATTTTTCAGTATATTTTCAGCCAAGTGACCGTCTATTCTGGATAGGGCATTTACGTGGTCCCGCGGACAATAGCTGTTTATGATCCTCAAGGCCTTTGAGAGCGCATCGGATTCCACGACTGCCTTGAGAGCGTTTAGGCCCTTTTCTTACTGGGGATCACGAAGACAGGAAACCGGCTATGCCGGGAGACCCTTTCAGCAACACTTCCAAAAAGGACATGCTCTATCCCTGTCCTGCCGTGGGTACCTATGACAATAAGATCTACCTTCTCCTTGTTTGCGAATTCGAGTATTTCCTCGTCTTCCCTACCAGATCTGGTAACGGTTTCGAATTTAATCTCACCCTCTATCTTTTCGGCGCACTCATACCGTTCCCTACATTTATTCACCAGATCTTCTTCAATGCTTTTCTGTATCTTTTCCAGGTTCTCCGTGCTTACAATATCCTCTGCATATGCATAATGAGGATTTTCAGGTATCACGTGTAATATATACAAAACACCCTCGTCTCTTTTGGCAATACCACAGGCAAACTCAAAGGCATAATCTGCATTTTCTGAAAAATCGGTACAGAAAAGTACCTTTTTGTATTTTGGATATTCTATCATTCTAGCTTGCCTCATAGTATAAGTTTAAGGGGTTTTCATCACCTGTCTGAAGATCCTTTAGGCCTTTTTCTTGCTAGGGATTATAAAGACAGGTATTGGGCTGCGCCTGAGGACCCTTTCAGCAACACTTCCGAAAATCACGTGCTCTATTCCTGTCCTGCCATGCGTACCGATGACAATAAGATCTACCTGCTCCTTCTCTGCAAATTCAAGTATCTCCTTATCTGCCCTACCGGATTTGGTAACGGTTTCAAATTCAATCTCCTTTTCCATCTTTTCTTCATACCGCTCCCTATATCTATTCACCAGATCTTCTTGAATACTTTTTTGTATCTTTTCTAGGTCCTCTGTTGTTATGAAGTTCTCTACATATGCCTGATTGGGATTATAAGGTATCACGTGTAAAATATAGAGGACACCCTCATCTCTTTTGGCAATACCACAGGCAAACTCAAAGGCATAATCTGCATTTTCTGAAAAATCGGTACAGAAAAGTACCTTTTTGTATTTTGGATATTCTATCATTCTAATTCTCCTTTCTTTATGTTATCTGGTTTAGATCTAAGGTATTCGCTATATCTGCTAGATTTATGCAAGAGCTAAAGGTTTACCACATTTCACCACTTTTCCTCCATTAGGACTTACTCTGGACTTTCAGAAAAATAAGCATCCGTCTTTGGGGCCGTGTGAGGCGCCCGATCTGGTCCTCTATCCAGCGAACATCACCGGTGACGATGGCAAGTTTCTCAGGTCTGGTCAAATCATATTCATC
>JAFDDT010000117.1 GCA_019310725.1 Deltaproteobacteria bacterium
GTCCAGGGTATGGGTGTCTTTTTTTTGGTTATGCCCCTGGCCCAGACCTGGTATGCTAGGTTGCGGTTATAAAAAGCAATCCATGCATAAGCAGTAAACACGGTTGTATATTCCAATCCCGTCACGCCAGTGCAGGCCTATGACATGGCCCCTTACTGGGTCGATTCAAAGTGGTTTATTGAGCCATAAGCCTTAGAATCATAGGCTCCATCTATATAAACCATTTTGAAACGCCTGCCCGCCCTGAAAGCAAGGCGAGGCGGGCAGGCCCACTCATCTAAACTATGTGGGGCATAATCCAAAAAAAAGATACCCATACCCTGCAAGAAGCTTAGAAATCAATAGCCTTAGGTCTCACTATGATGTTACCCTGGGACTGATTGCCTTTCCAAAGCGGAATTTTATGAGTATTCTTATAGAATAATTATACTTAAAAATTTAGATTATTTAAAGGGAGATCTGTAATGGCTCGAATTACGATCGAAGATTGTTTGAAGCTTGGTTACAACAAATTTGAAATTGTACATTTGGTTACAAAGAGGGTTATCGAAATAAGGAGAGGAAAAGAACTTCTTATCCCTACATCTAACAAAGAGATAGTAGGTGCCTTACGAGAGATTGAAGCAGAAAAGGTGAGACTGAGACAAAGCACTAATCTATTGTCAGATGGTTTGGCAGAGGATGTATTAGCAGTAGACAAGTTGTTGCTCGATGATTCAGCAGTTGGTGAGCCAGTTGATGACTCAGAAAGCAATGCGGATGAAGGGGACACGCCCGGTGCCCAAGAAGAGGATTCTGTGGATAAAACTTGATGGTCATACCAACCAAAAGAAACTATTATGAAATCCTTGGTGTTTCTCGGGACGCCGATGGGGAGGAGATAAAAAGGGCTTACAGACATACTGCGCTGAAATATCATCCTGACAGAAATTCAGGAGATAAGAAGGCTGAGGAGAACTTTAAGGAGGCCGCAGAGGCCTATGAGGTACTCAGCGATAGGGAAAAGAGGAATATATATGATCTATACGGTCATGAGGGCTTGAGGGGGGCAGGCTTTACCGGGTTTGGTGGTTTTGAGGATATTTCTTCTGCCTTTGGAGATATTTTTGGCGGTTTCTTTGGTTTTGGAGGGAAGGACTCAAGCAGAAGGAGGGCAAAAAGAGGTAATGATCTGAGATACGATTTGGAGTTGACCCTTGAAGAGGCCTACACAGGAAAGGAAGAAGATATCGTTTTCGGAAAATGGGTGTCTTGCGATACATGCGGTGGTAACGGTATTGCCCCTGGGAGCCAACCCGCTACCTGCCCCAACTGTCAGGGTAGAGGAGAAACAGTGTATTCTCAGGCCTTCTTCCAGATCAGAACAACCTGTTCCACCTGTAATGGTACCGGTGAGGTCATAGTTGATCCATGCACCAGATGCAATGGCCAAGGGAGGGTAAAGGCTGAAAAGAAAGTCTTGATAAAGATACCCCCTGGTGTGGACACTGGTTTACAATTAAGGATTGAGGGGGAGGGAGAGAATGGAGAAAATGGGGGGCCAGCAGGAGACCTCTATGTGGTAATCTACGTTAAGGAGCATGCTTTTTTCGTGAGGGATGGGGATAATCTGAGGTGCCACATAGCTGTATCTTTTGTAGATGCAGCCTTAGGGGCAGAGATTTCCATCTCTGTTATTGATGATAGTGAGCAGAGACAGGTTGTGATCCCAGAGGGGACCCAGCCGGGCGAAATCATCAGGCTTAAAGGTTGTGGCATGCCAGGCCTTAGGCGCGCAAGGCGGCGAGGGGATCTTTTCATGCAGGTCATGGTCAAGACACCGACCAATTTGAGCCAGACACAGCGTGAGTTGCTGATGGAATTTGAGGAAATTGAAAAACAGACTCATAGAGGAAAGAATCGAGATGTCTGGGAAAAAATAAGGGGAAATAAGAAATCAACATGACATGTATTCGAGGATTTGGCGAATGGACCAGAAAAAATTGGAATATTTTAGGCGCTTGCTTCAGGACCAGCTCGATGAACTCATCGACGAGGCCCTTAAGACGGTCAATGGAATGACCAATTCAAAGGATACGTTTCCTGATCCAACCGATAGGGCTGCCCTGGAGACAGATAGGAACTTTCTCTTAAGAATACGGGATAGGGAAAGAAAGTTGATTGAAAAGATCAAAGAAGCCCTTGATCGAATAGACAACGGCCGCTTTGGTGTATGCGAGGTATGCGGGAAAGACATAGGAGATAAGAGACTGATGGCACGGCCTGTTACTACCCTGTGTATTGAATGCAAAAAGGAGCAGGAAGCCAGAGAAAGGGCCCGGGGACTTTGAGAGAACAGCGCTAATATGAAAATAGCCTACCTCGATTGCTTCTCCGGCATAAGCGGAGATATGTTTGTTGGATCCCTACTGGATGCGGGTCTGCCTTTTGACAAACTTGAGACGATCCTAACTGGACTCAAGATCAGCGGTTACAAGATATCTGCAACAAAAGAAGGAAGAAATAATATCTTTGGGACAAGATTCCTTGTCTCTTTACAAGAAGATGACCAGAAGGTCCGACATCTAGATGACATAAAAGAATTACTTAAAGATAGCAACCTCCCTCTACCGGTTATTGAAGGTTCCATTCAAATCTTTGAAAAACTGGCGATAATTGAAGGTAAAATACACCATATCTCACCCAATGAGGTACATTTTCATGAGGTTGGGGCACTTGACTCTATTGTTGATATAGTCTCCACTGTTGCGGGGATCAATCTCTTGGGTATCGAGAAACTCTTTGCCTCAAGAATTCCGGTAGGTACCGGAATGATCTCCGGTGCCCACGGAAAGATCCCAGTACCCTCCCCAGCTACCATAGCACTCCTGAGAGGTATCCCTATCTATCACAGTGGTCAGGATGTTGAAATGGTTACACCTACGGGGGCCAGCTTGATTACCTCGCTCTGTTCTTCCTTTGGTCCGATGCCGCAGATAACAGTAGATAGCATAGGTTATGGCGTTGGGAGCAGAACACTAGTTGACCGGCCAAATCTATTACGTATTCTGATTGGAAGTGATATCGACAAGGAGAGGTCAGAGACGGTAGTTGTCTTAGAATCAAACCTAGATGATATGAACCCGGAATTGTTGGGTTATTTGATGGATAGGCTCTTTGACGCAGGTGCCAAGGATGTTAGCTTTTCTCCCATCCAGATGAAAAAGAACAGGCCAGGCACCCAGCTCCAGGTGATCGGCCAGCCTGAAGATAGAGAGAGACTTACTGCAATCATTTTCCGAGAGTCAACCACACTGGGGATTCGCTATAGCTTCAGCCAGCGGGCTGTTTTAAGGCGAGAGGGACTGGTAGTTGATTCTCCTTGGGGAAAGATGAGCCTCACTAAGGTCATCAATCAGGATGGCAGAACAGTACTCATGCCTGAATATGACGAATGCAGAAGAATAGCACAGGAGAACCATCTCCCCTTACGTGATGTTTATGCGTGGGCATCACGCCTGTCAGCACATCCTTCGAGTTAAGATTTCTTCGTTCTACTAAGCCGTTCACCACTGAATTTTGCACAGTCATATTTGAAGTACCTGAAAACTATTGGAAAAAGTTCTTTGGTACCACCACAATTCCCCGAGGCGTTAAGGTAAAGCGTTTCTTGTCTTCATTCGGATTATAACCAATTTCAGTATTGGCTGGGATTGTGTTATGTTTATCGATGATGGCCTTCTTGATCTTACAGTGACGCCCCACGAACACATCATCCATAATTACTGATTCCTCAACCGTTGCCCAACTCTGAATAATCACGTAGTAAGAAATCACTGAGTTCCTCACAATGCCACTTACTATTGAGCCGGGGGCCACAAGTGAGTCCAGCGCCTTGCCTACTCGAAAACCATTAGGCCTTTCGTTGCTGAATACGAATTTGGCAGGTGGAGCTGGCAGCTGATAGGTGTGAATGGGCCACTTGCGCCCATAGAGATTAAATGAAGGATCCAGCCCGGTCAAATCCATGTTGGCGTTCCAATAGGCATCCAGTGTTCCCACATCCCTCCAGTAAGAAGAATCGCGGGTTCTGGACTCCAGCCGAAGTCTTCGCTCTCCGTTTTCCTGGGTATTATATGTGTAATCCTCAATCCTATTCCGCTGCCGAAAGGCATAGGCATATACCCTCGATCTAGGGATTAAGTAAGGGATTATGTCCTTGCCAAAATCATCCTTGCTGACGGTTCTCAAAGCATCTAAGAGGATGTCTGTCCTAAACAGGTAAATGCCCATGGAGGCGAGCACCCGGTTGGGATCGCCAGGGATGGTTTTGGGATTTCCCTTGGGTTTTTCCTGAAATCCGTGGATGCGAAAGTCCTCATCTACCTCAGCCACACCCATTTGAGGAGCCGCCTCTTTTTCCAGTTCAATGAGAGCAACGCTCATATCTGCATCTTTCTCTTGGTGATACGTGAGGAATAGGCTGTAGTCCATCTTGTAGATATGATCACCTGATAGGATCAGAACCTGGCGTGGTCTTGTTTGCTCAATGAGGTAGAGATTTTGGCGAATTGAGTCAGCAGTACCTCGGTACCAATCTCCACTAATCCTCTGCTGAGGTGGAACAATCTTCAAGAAGTGCCCGAGCTTGTGGTTGAAGATATTCCAGCCATCCTCTAGATGATCAGTCAGGGATTGGGATTTATATTGGGGTAGAACAATGATCTTATATAATTGCGAGTTTATGCAATTACTTAGAGTTAGATCAATAAGCCGATAACTACCACCGAAGGGAACGGCTGCCTTAGATCTGTCCAGGGTAAGAGGCATAAGCCTTTTGCCTCGACCACCGGCCATAATGAAGGTAAGTGTATTTTTCATGCTGTGATCAATTTACGAATAATTCGGCCATACAACACAAGTATGTGGAAGGTATGCTTCGATGTCAAGGGAAAAGCCGAAGCCTCACAGCTTCATCGAGTTCTCAGTCTTCTGGGATATTTTTCGCTGCGAGACCGCAAATAACACAGGATATCAATTGAAGTGAAGAAGGGTAACACCAGAGCATAGTGAGCAATTGTATGGAAAGCTGGCCAAAGGAAGGTATTATTCTTGGAAAAGGGGACTCTGGGAGCCCCCCAAGAAATCACGTTTAGAAGCTTACGGTAAGTGCTACATAAGGACCGGTCATATCATAATCAAACATCACATCGTCTTCATCAATATCTATGACAAAAGTCTTGTAGCCCCCATGAATATCTATAAATGGAAGGAGAGTCAATGATATGTCAGCCATTATTTCGTAGGTGGTATTACCTGAGTAGGACATAGCGGTACCCCTCAGTCTGGCCTCCAGGATATCAGAAATCAGTCCTATGTGGAGATTAAGGCCAACCATGGGTATGGGTATGGTGAAGTCTTCTTTTTCATCAAGTCCTGTAGTTTTCAGGCTCAATTGACCGTCGAGATACTTGACCTGCAAAACACCTCCGAGAGAAAAACCGGCCAGTACATTTTCCAGGTCCAGAAAATCATACTGATAATGAAAATCAATCATCTTGTATTCGATCGAAGAAGTTACAAATGAGTTAATGACATAGGTCTCTCCCCTAAAAACAATGGTCCTGGTGAGTGTCTTGCTGCCAGAATAGTCAATATTGGTATAGGTTAGAGAGAGGTGATGTCTGCCCAAACCAACAAAGACCTCACCAGACGGATAATCCTCATCTTCGATCCCGAGATCATCTTTAAAATCAATGGTTGTACCAATGATATTGGCCTCATCCACTCTCATCGTGCCATCAAGCGATGGAAACCAGTAGTAGCCTCTCGCGCCAATCTCAAAGGCTAGTGATGATAGTGGCAAGAGTAATAAGGCTAACAATAAAGCCACTGCAAGGCATGTCCTTTTCATTCATCTTCTCCTTGTTCTCAGGTTATTATCTTAGATGTGCCTTTGCCAAGGGAAGCAGAGGTGAGTTCTTGAACTCTTCAACAAAATCTTTGAAAGCCTCCCGTGATTTCTCTGGTTGGCCGCTTAGGGCATAGAGCCTTCCCAGTGAAAAAAGTGCCTCTTCTTTTAGAAAGCTGTTTTTGCCATCAATTATGTTTTTGAGAGCGCCTATTGCTAATTGATACTCTGCTTTGGCCTCATAGGCAGCAGCCAGGCCAAAGTGGGCCATGGACCGGTAGATGGAGCCAGATTTATCTTTTTCCAAATAGGTCTGATAGAGGGAAATAGCTTCGTCAAATTTCCCCTGGTCAAACTTCAGGTATGCCAGTTGCGGTATGGCCAGAGTGGCCATCTTTGTCCAGCCATAGTCTTCAATGAGTTTATCGAACTCCTCAATCGATTTCTGAAGTTTTTTTTCGCTCATCTCAGGATAAGAGTCACCTATAAGTGCCTTGTAGGCAATGTTGTAAGCAGCCAGGGCCTTTTTGTTGAGGTTTCTATAATAGAGGCCGATGCCAATAATAATGATAATAATAATTGCTAAGCCATAACAGAGATACTTAATCGCCTTTGCATGGGTAAGGACATACCGGGAGACTCTGTTTGAAAGAGAGATAAATTCATCGTCCTTCTTAAGGAGCTCTTTTCTCGTTATCTTTTTTTTGGCCATAGGCTTGAAACCTGAAATCTCTAATTGCAAGTAATTAACAGATGTGCAACGGTTGTTCAAGAGAAAACAGGTATGTTTGTTGCGATTCCTGCATTTGCCTGGTCTGCGGAGTAGAATTTTTATTCGCCTTCGCCAGAATACCCCGCAGCTTGCCGCGGGGAGCTTCATCTTATAGGACAAGGGGCTAAAAATTTATTATTGCCAACCCACTCCATTTCGAGTAAATTTCTTGCTCCGGAGGCTTCACCGCGTCAGATAATGAAGCGAATAAGAGTCACAAGCTTCCCGGAATAGGTATGCGTTAGAGGCTACCTCAAAAATGTAATCCTTTGGTAACGTTCAAGAGTTGAGGCATTTAGGTTTGAACGTTTCCAATCCTTTACCTAACAAGGTAGATACTAGAAGCATATAAACCCAATAAACTCAATTAACACCTTTTATGAGACCATCTTTCCATCCTCGATTAGTCAATGATCCTTTTTCAGATCCTGGGCTTTTTATTCCATTCCTTTTTGAAAGGCGGGCTCTGCTTTTCGACCTGGGAGACCTGTCCAACCTTTCAGCCAGGGATCTCCTAAAGGTCAGTCATGTGTTTGTTACCCACACCCACATGGATCATTTCATAGGATTTGATATCCTCCTTCGCCTTCTTCTCGGACGTGATAAAGAGATTTATCTATTTGGACCATCTCCTTTTTTTCAAAAAGTTGAGGCTAAACTCAGCGCCTATACCTGGAATCTCATAGAGAACTATGAAAACATTCTGTCTATTAATGTCACAGAGATCACTAAGGCAAAGTGCTTTATGCAGAGGTATGAAAGCAGGAATCGATTTAGGCATGCTGAGGCCGCGCAGGAATTCACCTTTGACGGGAACTTGCTATCAGAGCCATCCTTTTCAGTAGATGCAGCTCTTTTTGACCATAAGGTGGAATGCCTCGGGCTCAGTCTGAGGGAAAATTTCTCGATCAATATCATTAAGGAGGGGTTGAGGGAGCTTGAGCTCCCGGTCGGTCCATGGCTTGCTGAATTCAAGAGGGCAATCTATGAGGGATGTGATCCCGATCAAGAGTTTCAGGTGTTTTGGCAGGATAAAGACAAGAAAACAGGGGAGAGGTATTTTGCCCTTGGTGAACTAAAGGAAAAGATTGCCAGGATATCGCCGGGACAGAAGATCACGTATATTACGGATATTATCGGAAGCCCTGAAAATATTGCAAAAGCCGTGAACTTGTCTATGGACTCAAATCACCTCTTTATTGAGGCGCCTTTTTTGGACAATGAGAGCGACATGGCACGAAAAAAGTATCACCTGACCGCAAAAGAGGCCGGTCTCATAGCTGCAAGGGCACGGGTCAAGGAGCTAACCCTGTTTCACTTCTCACCACGGTATTTCAATCGGGAAAAAGAACTCTTCCAGGAGGCAATGGCGGCCTTTCGAGCGGGTGCATGAGCACAAGCCAGCAGGCAGTTTTCCGTGTGGGATCAATGATTAGCGCAGTTGGGTCATTATCCTCTATTCTTATTGCCAAGAAAACTCCAGTGATGGTGGTTCTTATTCGCGTTTTCATGTTCGAGCTTAGCGAAATCCCGAAGCAATTCTTTCTGTCTCTTAGTAAGATTGGTGGGTGTTTGAACGTCAATAATGATGATCTGATCTCCACGTCCCCGGCCTCGCAACCTGGGAATCCCTTTACCGTGAAGACGGAGAATATCTCCGGGCTGGGTTCCTTGGGCGATAGAGATGTATTCGGAACCATTAAGCGTTGGTACTTCGAGCGTTGTACCCAAGGCAGCATGCACAAAGGAAACTGGAATGTGGCAAATTACGTCATATCCATCTCGTTCGAAGAACTCGTGGGGCTCAACAAACATCTCAACGTACAAGTCGCCTGGGGGAGCGCCACTGAGGCCTGATTCACCCTCTCCGCTGAGTTTCAGACGCATGCCCGTACTCACTCCCGGGGGGATTTTGACCTTGATCTTTCTGGTCTTTTCCACTCGCCCAAAACCTTCACATGCCGTGCACGGATGGGCGATTATCTGGCCTGATCCGCGGCAATCGGGGCAGGTGGTACTAATGCGAAAGAACCCTTGAGATCTCATAACCTCTCCCCGGCCGCCACAGGTCTGGCAGATTTCTTTTTCATAGCCGGGCTCCACAGCAGAACCCTTACAGTGGGCGCATGTCTCGAACCGTGGAATTTCAATTTCCATATCTCGACCAAAGGCAGCCTCAAGGAAGCTGATCTTTAAATCGTATCGCAAGTCTGCCCCGCGTCGTACTCGTGTCCGGGAGCGCAATCCACCCCCAAAGAAATCCTCGAAGATATCGCTGAAGGAGGAGAAAATGTCCTCAAAGCCTCGAAAACCGTGGAATCCGGTACCCTGGAGCCCCTCATACCCGTAGTGGTCATATATTTGTCGCTTCTTAGGGTCTCGGAGGACCTCGTACGCCTCTGCTGCCTCCTTGAACTTCTCCTCGGCCTGTTTGTCGCCAGGATTGCGGTCAGGATGGTATTTGAGGGCCAGATGCCGGTAGCTTTTTTTTATTTCCTCATCCGAGGCGTTTCTGCCTACACCAAGCACTTGATAGTAGTCTCGCTTCTGCATTATGATCCCGGTCTTTTTTTATTGGGCTCTGCGCAAATGCTTTAGATTACTCTATACGTCACCTCTATCATTGAGCTCCGATCCAGTTTTGGGAATGTGCGAAAAGTTATCAAGAGTATTACTTTCCTGATTGCAGGCAAGGCCGTTACCGAAACAGTTTGAAAGATGTCATAATAGGTCAAGAAACAGGCAACCTGTCCCACCTTTTTAAGAAATGGTGCACCCATTCTTCAAAGGACAAATGGTTGTCTGTGTTCAGATCGTAACAAGGCTCGAGAGGCTCAGTATCCCCTGCATTCCTCTTATTCTCTGCATGTCGTTCCAGAAGGTCTCGGCCTTTTTGCTTGCAAAGCCCATATTGCCGGGCTAGCGATTTACTACCCGGAGCATTCCTGCATACCGCGAGTCTCTGCCTCAGGGCCTTTACCCGGAGATCCTGTAGTTCCTTTTCAGGTAAATCGAGGGAAGCAGCCAGGAAAGCTGCTTTCGAGAAATGGCCATGTTCAATTTCAGTCCTTAATTCATCTTTGGCTGCATTTTCGTTCATTTTCCCGAAGTGAGCAATCCAGGCTCTTTAGGTTTGTCGCCCGGGCAGGAAAACGCCCTGCCCGGATGAAATGGTATTGTGGAAGCGTTTAGTACATGTCTTCTGGAGGCATGCCAGGCGCCGCAGGCTTCTTTTCCTCCTTCGGCTTCTCAGCTACCAATGCCTCGGTGGTGAGCATGAGGCCAGCCACTGAAGCAGCATTCTGAAGATCCCTGCCTTGATCAGGTCTTCATACTGACCGGTTTCAGCATTGAAACCAAAGGCACCCTTCCCCTCTTTCACCTTCTCCACCACCACAGATCCTTCCATGCCAGCATTGTTGGCGATCTGGCGGGCTGGATCCTCAAGGGATCTTTTCACGATATTAACCCCGAGCTGATCATCTCCTTGGAGTTTGAGCTTGTCTAATGCAGCCATACAGCGCAGGAGGGCAATACCGCCTCCAGGCACAATCCCCTCTTCCACGGCTGCCCGGGTTGCATTCAGGGCATCTTCGACCCGTGCCTTCTTCTCTTTCATCTCGGTTTCGGTTGCAGCACCAACATTAATCACTGCTACCCCACCGATGAGCTTGGCAAGCCGCTCTTGGAGTTTTTCCCGATCATAGTCTGAGGTGGTGTCATCGATCTGGGTTCTGATCTGCTTGACCCGTCCCTCCAGATCAGCCCTGCCCCCACCACCATCAACAATGGTGGTGTTGTCTTTATCGATATTGACGGTCTTGGCAGTGCCCATATCATTGAGGCTGACATTTTCAAGCTTTAGCCCCAGGTCTTCACTGATGACCTTGCCACCGGTCAGTATCCCAATATCTTCGAGCATGGCCTTTCTGCGATCACCAAAGCCCGGTGCCTTGACCGCAGCAACCTTCAGGGTTCCCCTGAGTTTGTTGACCACCAGGGTCGCCAGGGCCTCACCTTCCACATCCTCTGCGATAATGAGGAGTGGTTTTCCCATCTTGGCGATCTGCTCCAAAAGAGGCACCATGTCTTTCATGTTACTGATCTTTTTCTCATGGAGCAGGATATAGGGCTCCTCTAAGCTGGTCTCCATCTTTTCGGCATCGGTGACAAAGTAGGGGGACAGATACCCGCGGTCAAACTGCATGCCCTCTACGATCTCCAGGGTTGTCTCCATGCTCTTGGCCTCCTCCACGGTGATCACACCCTCTTTTCCTACCTTGCTCATAGCCTCTGCGATGATATTGCCGATGGTCTGGTCATTGTTGGCAGAGATGGTACCGACCTGGGAGATCTCCTGCTGCTCCTTGGTGGGACTAGACATCTTTTTGAGCTCTTCCACCACGGTATCGACTGCCTTTTCAATACCTCGCTTGAGGGCCATGGGGTTGGCTCCGGCAGTGACAAGCTTTGAGCCTTCGTGGTAGATGGATTGTGCCAGTAACGTTGCTGTGGTGGTCCCATCACCAGCCACATCAGAGGTCTTAGAGGCAACCTCTTTCACCATCTGGGCGCCCATGTTTTCAAACTTATCCTCCAGTTCAATCTCCTTGGCCACTGTGACCCCATCTTTGGTAATGTTGGGTGATCCCCAGGATTTTTCCAGGATCACGTTTCTACCCTTGGGGCCCAGGGTTACCTTGACTGCCTCGGCCAGGGTGTCCACGCCCTGTAAGATGGCGTCTCTGGCCTTGGTATCGTACTTGATTTCCTTTGCTGCCATTGTTTCCTCCTTAGATACCTTAGAATTAGCACTTTACTACTTAATAATAGCAATAATATCTTCTTCTTTCATGATGAGGTGTTCTTCACCATCGATGGTGATATCGGTGCCTGCGTATTTACTGAACAGTACCCGGTCACCTTTCTTCACATCAAGGGGTGTCTTCTCTTTTCCCTCCCCCTCAATCCTTCCACTTCCCACAGCGATAATGATGCCTTCCTGGGGTTTCTCCTTGGCGGTATCAGGGATGATAATACCACCTTTGGTCTTTTCTTCTTCCTCGACTCTCTTCACGATAACGCGGTCATGCAATGGTTGGATGTTCAT
>JAFDDT010000332.1 GCA_019310725.1 Deltaproteobacteria bacterium
AAGCCTTGGCCCTGCTGAATTTAGAGGGGTAGAGATCAATCTTTACTACAAGGCAAATAACTTGACAGAATCAGGAATAATGGGCGATCCATTAGCTGCCACAGCTGAAAAGGGCAAGACTATCTTTCATCACATCAGCTCATATCTCATAGAGATGATCCAGAATTTTTAACCTAAAGCCATGTAATTCAGGAGGACCATTATGGGAAAGTTCGATCCTATCTATGATGATTACATGAAACGGCGGAAAGCTGTGCTGGGCATGGGAGGTGAAAAGGCACTGGCGAAACGCAAAGACAAAGGGCAAACGAATCGAGAGCGAATTGACATGCTTCTTGATCCGGGTACCTTTGCGGAGGTGGGCACCTTCATGAGGCACAGGCAGCACGAATTTGGCATGGCTGATAAGCTTATAGCTGCTGAAGGAGTGGTCGCAGGCACTGGAAAGATAGAAGGCAGGCAGGTCGTGGTGGTTTCTGAAGACTTCACAGCCATGGCAGGAACCTTTGGTGAATATCATGGCAAAAAATTTGTGTGGGCCTGCGATTTTGCCAAGGAGAAAGGATGGCCCTTTATCGGTATCAATGACTCAGGTGGTGCACGTCTTCAAGAGGGAATGGATACGTTAGAGTCCTATGGATGGACCTTCCGCTCGCAGATCCTCGCATCAGGAATCGTGCCTCAGATCGCCCTGCTGCTTGGTCCGTGCCTCGGTGGTCAGGCTTACCACCCTGTCATGAACGACTTCCTTATCCAGAGCAAACCGACCGGCTTTATGGGGATAGCAGGACCTGCCCTTTATGGGGATAGCAGGACCTGCCTTTGTCAAAACCCAAACAGGTGAGGAAATCACCCTCGAGAACCTGGCTGGCTGGAAATCCCATGCCATTAAGTCAGGGTGCACCCATGTGGTGGGCGAAAACGACAAGGAGTGTATCGAACTGACCAGGAAGCTCTTGTCTTATCTACCGTCCAATAACAGGGAAAAGCCACCGATAGTTGAGACTGCCGATGATCCGAACAGAGAGATCCCTGAGCTTGACGGGTTTCTCCCGGATACGGCGCTCCGGGTTCCCTATGATATGTATCCACTTATCGACATGGTGGTGGATGAGGGGAGTTTCTTTGAAATACACAAGTACTTTGCCCCCAGTGTGATTGTCGGGTTCGCGCGGTTCAACGGAAGGGTAGCCGGGATCGTTTCGAATAGTCCTCTCCACAAGATGGGTGGACTCGATTGCGACTCGTCTGATAAGCTGGCGCGATTCGTCCGTTTCTGCGACCTTTTCAATATACCCCTGGTGACCTTGGTGGATTGCCCGGCATTCTGGATCGGCTCCGAGCAGGAATGGAAGGGAATTCTGCGCCACGGTGCAAAGACCCTGTTTGCGTGGGCTGATGCCACTGTGCCGCTTATCTCTGTCATCATTGGAAAATCATATGCCGGTGCCCACTACGCAATGCTGGATAAAAGCATTGGTGCGGATCTCTGTTATGCGTGGCCAACGGCCAAGATCAACATTGTGGGAGCCGAGACCGCCGCAAGTGTTATATTCGCAAAGGAAATAAAACAGGCAGATGATCCCAAGGAGACTGCAAAACGCCGGATCGAGGAGTATCGCACAAAGTACGAACATCCCTACCAACCTGCGGAACGAGGCTATGTGGACGATGTTATCATGCCCCACGACACCAGAAAGTATATATGCCGGGCCCTTGAGATCTTAGAGAACAAGCAGGTTGCCAGACCTTGGAGGAAGTATTCTAATATCTGCCTATGAAGGTGCGTGATTTGTGCCTGATCACAGGGTTATGTTTCTTTCGCCTGTTTGTGCTCTGGCCATTATCCCTCCTTTGCTGCCCTGACCATGGCCTCAATATTTTCTGGGGGTGCATTTGCAGGTATTGAACAACCGCTTGAAAGTATGAAATGAGAGGGGCCCATAGCAGAAATAAGGTCCCGTGCCTCCTCATAGACCTCATCAGCACTTTTGAAAACAAGGGTGTCTGTAGGGTTTAGGTTTCCTATTAGACAGACCCTGTTTTCAAGGACCTTTTTGGCATAGACAAAATCGACCTTATGATCAAGGCTTAAACCATCTACCCCTGTCAAAGCCAGTGACTCCAGCCTATCGGTGGTATCACCACATATATGCATGGTGACCTTAACACGCATCTTTTTAAGGGCATCCACCACCCTCTTTGTATATGGAAGCCCAAATTCCTCCCATACCTTAGGAGAAACAGCATCCCCAGATGAGGTTGGATCAGAGACTTGAACTACATCAGCACCCGCATGCACACAGGCTATGCCATAATATATCTGGCTCAAGGTGGTAATCTCTAGTAATGCCTTAACTTTATCAGACATCTTATAGAGATCCCGCATAAAATTATCAAACCCCCGCAGCATGCTCGCGTGTCTGAAAGGCGCCTGAATATAGGCAATAACAGGAACCTGTTGGGCACACATACCCTTTAGCCTTTTTATTCCTTCAAGTATTATGGGAAGCCTGCCATCGGTCCAGGGATTGGGAATCCTTAATCTTGGAAGGTCTTCATCATAATCTTTCACGGGGCTATCAATAACCGCTGGGCTGCCATCCTCTTTTATCTCCAGTTTGCATCCCATGGCCTCTGACTCTGCATGGATGGCTGACAGATCCCTCACAGTGTCAAATCCAAATTTTTTAAGGCAAAAAAACTGGGTGTAAACAAGCTTGGCCACATCCTGAATTACCTCTGAAACCCTAAAACCGGCCTGCCTGATGGCCCAGTCCCTCACCAAAGGAAATACCGGTGTCCTGTCGGGCTTTCCGCCTTCGAGGGCCATCATTATTCTTTCATACGATGTCATCTGGCTCTTGTCTTTCATACTTGATCTGTATTCCTTTGAAGGAAAAAATCGCCTAATGGTATGCCGGGGTAACGTCAAAGTCCGGGGTATGGGTGTCTTTTTTTTGGTTATGCCCCCATAACATGGCCCCTTACTGGGTCGATTCAAAATGGTTTATTGAGCCATAAGCCTTAGAATCATAGGCTCCATCTATATAAACCATTTTGAAACGCCCACTCATCTAAACTATGT
>JAFDDT010000118.1 GCA_019310725.1 Deltaproteobacteria bacterium
TTGTTGAAGATTTGATCTTGCAACAAGAACGATATCAGAATTCAGGGGTCAAGACCAAACCTTTTTGGTGAAAAAAGTACAATTACCCCTTATATCTATTGGAAACCTTCGTGGAAAAAGATCGCTTCAAAGGTACCTGTTACAAGGCTGCCAACCGCGGATCTGTGTGGGCGAAACCAAAGGTGCAGCAAAATGATGGCATGATCACTTGTTTCATGGAAATGTTAAAAGCGTTTACCTGTATCCTTTGAGGAAAGTTTTGGGGGGAAACTGACAGGATAGCCCGGACAGTCCGCCGTCACCGGTCTACCCGGATCATTAGGTGTGTGGTGAACCTCTTCAAAAAATTCACTGTCAATAATATTAGCAAAAAACTCAACAAAATCAACTACGAAATTTCTCTTTCCCACCAAAGGCCTTTCCCGAATCTGAGCCTCCTTTCACACTATAGCTTTAAAAAATGCTTCGTTAAAATCTTTCCCAATGGCAGTATTCAGAGTGGATATGCCAGAATCATCACATCCCGAATCGACTTTTCCTTCACCCGATCCCTGGTAGCACACTGCTATTCAAATAATGGTCCTCCCTGTTATGATCCGCCAACTCTGTTTCTTCTGGACCCCTTTGGATATATTGACAGTCATCGGAACATGAGTAAGTTCCTTGAACTTCTCCATGATAAGGACCAACGCAGGGCTTACTGCTCTAATGCCGGTATACCAATGAATCAAATCCCTTCCGAAGGCACCCTCTCTAACTTTTATCTCCGCCTCGGAGAAACACCCTCTATAATGAAATCTTTCATGCACTGGTTACCATCTTCCACCAACTTGAACGGCCTTCTGTTCTTTGTTGATCGAGCATACCCTAAGATTGTGCTTTTCTAGCCTTTCCTTGAGGTCACCTGTTGATCCAGTATACAATTTCCCATCTTTTCAACTCAAAAGCACATAAACATGGTACATTTGCTTACCTCAGATTTGTAACTGGCCTGGGAGAAACCCCTGAACCTGAGTAGTTACCTGAAGTCTACCCTTTCCTCCCCGTTTGCTCAATATCATGCAAAACTCGTTAACACCATCATCATTTATTATTAGAGTTCATATTAAAACCTGATATTTTTTTATGTATATTCAAATTGTTACGGAATATTCTACGTCTTTTTTTAACTTAATGACTTGACCCCGCAGTTATAGTGACTAACTTGGTAACACTATGAACGAAATGCCTCTTAAAGAGAACGAAGAGCTGATATGTTATCAGATTTCGAGGCTGCAGGATCTGATTAACGAGATAGTGCAATGCTGCGAGGATAAGAGATTGTACGAATCTCAGAGGTTCGGTGTACCGTATGCTGAGCTGAAGTGCCTGATGTTATTTGATGGAGAGCGATACTTGACCGTGAAGGGTATCGCCCAAAAACTGGATGTTGCGAAAAGTCGTGTCACCAAACTCATCAACGGACTCATTGAAAAGGGCCTGGTTGAACGCATTGATGACCCTCGTGACGGGCGCATAAAGCTAATTAACCTCAATTCAGCGGGTCAAAAAAAATCAGAGGAGGTTGCCGATTTCCACCAGGAAATCCACACCAGCATACTGCTGCAAATGGCCCTCGAGGAGCGAAAAAACATGCTTTCCTACCTCGAATTACTCAGGGCGGCCATGGAGGCTGCAAAGGAGCAGTTTGTGTAAGCCAATCTCTGTAGCCTTAACCGTTGTCTCTCTTGGTAGATCAAAACAAAGAGTTTTATGAAGGAGGGTACTATGAAAGTAAATACAGCGAAAAAAGAAGAGGTGCTCTACAAGGGCGAGCATCTGGTGAAATTGGAGGAAATTGAAAACCAGGTGAGTGAACTGAAAACCCAGATCGAATCACTTTCCAAATCCAGCCCGAAGAAAAGATCTCGCTGATTGTGTTTAGCGGCGATCTGGATAAGGCCTTGGCCTCGCTCATTATTGCAACTGGCGCAGCTGCCATGGGCATGGATGTAGTGATGTTTTTCACCTTCTGGGGGACGCCTATCCTCAGAGACAAAGGCAAGAAAGTTGGTGGAAAAGATTTCATGGGGAAGATGTTCGGGACTATGCTGCCCAAGGGGGTCTGCGAGGTAAAGCTCTCTAAGATGAACATGGCCGGTATGGGCACGGTGATGATGAAATCCCTCATGAAAAAGAAAAATGTGGCCTCTTTGGAACAGATGCTCGAATTGGCCGCAGAAATGGATGTGAGGATTTATATATGCGAGATGTCTATGGACCTCATGGGATTCAAGCGAGAGGAGATGATTGAGTACCCCAATCTGACCTTCTGTGGCGTGGCAAAGTTCTTGGAAGAAGCGCAGAATAGTAAGGTCCAGCTCTTTATTTAAAAAGACAGGTAATGTTTAAGGAGGTTAGCAATGACTGAAGATATCAAGGTTGACAAGGTAGTGGATTTGAAGGGAATGCCCTGCCCCATGCCGATAGTAAAAGTCAGCAAAGGAATCAAGGATGTTGAGGTGGGCCAGGTGATTGAGGCCATAACCACGGACCCTGGTGCACTGGCTGACTTTCCTGCATGGGCAAAGACCAGTGGCAACGAAATCTTGAAAACAGACCAACAGGAAGGCCTCATCAAGTTCTACATCGAACGGAAAGCATAGGGCCTTTTCCGGGTGCCCCCTCTCACGGGGGCATCTTCTCTGTTTGATTCTTTCTCCGAAAGGGGGACTCCGTGGAAATCGTTTACTACATCATATTGATACCCATGGTATACGTTGCATTCGCTGTCTTCTTTGTCGGCACCGGGATAAGGCTTGTGAAGCTGTTTCGGGAACCAAGGAATCCCACATCTCTCCAAATCTTTCCTGACAAGAGGCCCGGTGGGTGTGGGCTCTGCACGATACCTTCCTGTTACCTACCGTTCGAAGACACAATCCGATCTTCTGGGTTTTTCTCATGCTGTTTCATATTTCCTTCCTTCTTCTCATTACCGGACACCTGGAGCTGATCGGCGATTTCAGGATTTTTCAAATTGCTCAACACGAGGTTTTTTTGGGGAAGGGTTTTGTCGGCCTGATTCTCTCTATCTCATTGCTGTTTTTCCTGTTCAGGCGGTTTGTCTCTCCGAACAGAGATCTGTCGGTACCTGAAGATTACTACCTTCTCATCCTGCTGTTTCTCACCGTTTTTTTTGGAAGCCAGATGGATTGGGCGAGAAGGTGGTATGATTACGGAAACCTACCCATCGTAGAGTATCGAGAATACCTTTCCAGTCTGCTGTATCTGAAGCCTCACCTGTCATCCGATTTGACGTCGTCCGGCCATTCATTCATGCTGGTGTTGCACGTTTTCTTTGCAAACCTGTTCCTTATGTTCTTCCCGTTCAGCCAGGTCATGCATTCATTTCTGTCATTGCCAATGAACAAATTGAGAAGAGGTTAACTATGGACCAAAAAACACGGGATGACTTACTGAAGCTCTTTCAAGACAAATTGAATGAAGCGATGAAATTCTATCTGGAAACATGCACCAGATGCGGTGTCTGCACCGAGGCCTGCCATGTTTATGCGTCCATGGGGCAAATCAAATATATCGCCGCCTACCGGCATGAAATCGTCCGGAGAATCTATAAGAAATACTTCAAGAGGCGGGGAAAGATATGGCCATCTGTAGGAGAGGCCAGGGAGTTGAGCGAGATGGCTCTTGAGGAGTTGTACGAAGCCGTTTACTCTTGCACAGGCTGCAGGCGCTGTATGGTATATTGCCCATTTGGAATCGATACCCAGATGATCATGTCGATAGCCAAACTCCTCCTCATCGGTGCCCATACCGAACCGGAAATCCTGACCCTGCTTACAGACACCTCCGTCGAAAAGGGGAAATCCCTTGAACTCTTTAAGAAGGGTTTTCTGACAGGTATCAAAAATCTTGAAAAAGAGGTTGTCAAGAAGTGGAAAATTGAGGCAGGAGAAACCGCCATCCCGGTTGATGTGGATGGTGCAGATCTTCTCTATGTGGCCCTGGCAGGGGCTGTGCCGGCAGCCGCTATTTTCAATGCAGCCGGCGAGAACTGGACCTTAAGTTTCTTTGAAGCGGTCAATTTCGGTGCATTCGTTGGAGACCCTACCAAGACAAAACTCATTTTAGATCGGATTGTGGATGAAGCCAAACGGCTCAAGGTAAAAGAGGTGTGTATTTGCGAGTGCGGCACGGCATTCCGCGTCATGAAGCAATTGTCTGGGAAGCAACCCTTCGAGGTCTCATCTATCACCGAAGTTCACGCTCGATACCTCAGAGAAGGTCGAATCAAAGTAGACAAATCGAAATTTAGGGAACCTATCACCTACCATGACCCATGTCAGATAGCACGAAACGGTGGTATTATCGATGAGCCCCGCTATATCCTGAACTGTTTGAGCGACGATTTTCGAGAAATGTCACCAGAGCCGAAATACAATTGGTGCTGTGGGGGAGGAGGAGGGCTGGTTGCACTTGGTGAGGATAATCTAGATTTTCGGATGAAATCTGCCAAGGTCAAAGCCGATCAGGCACAAGAAACCGGCGCAAAGATACTTACCACTGCTTGTGAGAACTGCCATACACAACTCATCGATCTAAACAGCCATTATGAGATGGGCGTGGAAGTCAAATTCCTGTCTTCCATGGTAGCAGATGCCTTGATGCAGTGAGTGGCAGGTTTTTTTAACAGGGGGAGGTCATGGACAAAAGGTTAGCCAGATTCAAAGATTGTGATTCACGCTTTTATCCCTATCTGGAAAAAGTGCTGGAGCGACTGCCAGGAGAGGCCAAAGAGAACCTTCTCAACAACACGGACCTTCAAATCATAGCTGATGAAAACCTGCTTGACATGTGTGTCCTCTGGTGCGAGTTTGATTATCCGGTAAAAAACCTGGTGTACCTCAATATGAAGGTACTCATGGAGCCTGAGCACCAGCTCGTTTACACACTAGCTCATGAGTTAGCGCATTATGTGAGTGGTGAGGGAGAAACTGAACAGGCTGAGAGAAAAGTAGAAGACCTCCTGAATGCGTGGGGGTTTGAAAAAGAAATTGAGGCCGTGCGGTACGACAGGGCCATTGCTGGATCACAGGCCTATCAGACTGGGTATGCGTGGGCAAAAAAACAGAGCGAAGACTATTTGGTGCAACATTTTGGGCTCTACTTCGATCAGTGGAACGAGAAGGGCCTGAAGACAATGTCACGTGAGCAATTTGATAAGCTTCAATCACAAGCTGGTGCTACAGCGATTCTGGGCGATATGGCCCGGACAAAAAAGCAAGATTACGGTGAATCAAAAGAAGATACCATCGCGAGCACGCTCCCACGAGACGAAGCGATAATCGCGGGAATCATGGCTGCCGTAAAAGAAGTAAAGTTCCAGGATTTGTATGGCACAAGAGGTTGCACTGTCCGGGATAAGTAGAGGAAGAGAAACTGCACGCTACGGCTATTGCTTCCCTCTGCATAAGCAGGCAAGAAAAAATGAAAATATCATTCACACATCTCCAGTTCACTCTGAGCCATTTGATATGCCATGAAAAAAGAAATTGACCCCCGTATGCACTCGGCAGAGCATATCCTGAACCAGACCATGGTCAGGATCTTTAGTTGTGGTCGCTCCTTTAATGCCCATATAGAGAAGAAAAAATCAAAATGTGATTACCACCTTGATCGTGCCTTAACTGAGCAAGAAATCACTGCAATCGAAAACCAGGTAAACGATGTTATCCGGGCTGACATGCCGGTGACCGAAGAGTATCTACCGAGAGAGACATCGCAACAGCTATATGATCTCGATCGTTTGCCACACGAGGCAGGTGATGAGATCAGGATTGTCAAAATCGGAGATTATGACGCCTGCCCCTGTATCGGTCCCCACGTCAACTCAACAAAAGAAATCGGCAGCTTTCGAATAGTCTCAGCAGGCTATGAAAATGGCGTGCTAAGGGTACGCTTTAAACTTGCCCAGCCAGCCCAGCAATAGAGGCATCACGAGGTCAATCATGAATGAGAAAAATGCAGACCTTATGAAGAAACAGAACCCCGCGGGCGAATTGTGCGATGTGTTTCTGGCAATTGAAGCTTGTTTTTTCATGGACTTTTTGGCATGCTAGAAGATATCGCAACCGTTCCAGGGTTCAGGGTTCAAAAGTTCAAGGGTCAGGGATTGTAGGTTGACCTCACAAAACTGAACCGTGCACAATCGCAGAAGGATTCGATTCGGAGACAAACCAGGAGTCTGTTCATTTTCTTTGGTATGCAAAACAGTCTTGCACTCAGGTCTCAAATAGGGTCTACGTGGCGTTGAATCAGCAATGCATAATAAATGCTGAGTTTCATAACCCTGAACGGTGAACTCTGAACGTGCAAACGCTTACAAGATATCTTTCCTTATATCAGATGAACTTACCGCGAGGGTGCCTTCGATAGATACTAGAACCCCACCTTCCCCTGTACAGAGGTGGGGTGTCTCCTTTCAAGGTCACTGGGGGGTTCTAATGCATACCAAACCGACTTATGAACAATTAGAAAAAAGGGTCAGGGAGTTAGAGCAAGAAGCCGCTGCACGCACGCGGACAGACGAAGCAATACGGGAAAGCGAGGAGAAATACCGGGCCCTATTCGATGAATCGAGAGATGCGATCTATATCACGAGTCGAGAGGGCAAATTCCTTGATGTCAACCGAGCCTTACTGGAGCTTTTCGCCTACACCAGAGAGGAAATGGTGGACAAAATCAATGTCCGGGAAATATATGCCGATCCCAATGACAGAGATAGGTTTCAGCAGGAGATAGAGCTCAAGGGATCGGTTAGAGATTATGAGGTAAAGTTCTGCAAGAAGAATGGGGCACAGATGGACTGTCTGCTCACCAGCACGGTACGACGGTCCACTGACGGTACCATTTTAGGATACCAGGGCATCATCCGGGATGTCACTGAGCACAGGCGCACTGAGAAGGCGCACCGGGAGAGCGAGGCACGCTATCGCGCCGTGGTTGAGGATCAAACAGAACTCATCTGTCGTTTCCTTCCCGATAGAACAATAACGTTCGTTAATGAGGCATACTGCCGATACTTCGCGAAGAAGCAAGAGGACTTAATTGGGCATACCTTTACTCCACTAATTCCTGAGGAGGACTGTGCAGAAGTGGAAAAGCGACTTGCCTCCCTGAGCCCAAAAAACCCTGTGGTAACCTACGAGCACCGCGTATTAGCACCCAATGGCGAAATACAATGGCAGCAATGGACAAACAGAATGGTGCTTGACGAACACAGACAACTCATTGAGTTCCAGTCAGTTGGGCGGGACATCACCAAACGAAAGCTGATGGAAGAGGCATTGAAAAACAGTTCTGAAAAAATAAAGTTATTTGCCTATTCGGTTTCCCACGATCTAAAAAGCCCTGCTATCGGCATCTATGGACTGACAAAACTCCTCTATAAACATTGCCGGGATATTTTTGATGAAAAGGCGAAGAATTACTGTGATCAAATCTTGAAAGCCGCTGAACAGATTGCTGACCTTGTCGAGAAGATTAATATCTATATATCAACCGAAGAAACGCCTTTGACTATTCGGAGAGTCAAACTGAAAGAGATCCTGGACACGGTAAGGGACGAATTTTCAGCTCAACTCAATATCCGTCAAATTAAATGGTCACAGCCTGAAAGGGCGCCTGAGATCAAGGTGGATAGATTGGCCATCCTAAGAGCCCTAAGAAACCTTGTGGATAATGCATTAAAATACGGAGGCGATGAGTTGAGTGAGATCACAATTGGCTATGAGGGTTCCGATGAATATCACATCCTTTCGGTGTGCGACGATGGGGTGGCCATAAAGAGCGAAGATTCAGAAAAGATTTTCGGGCCTTTTCAGCGACATGAAACATCGAGAGGAGTCAAGGGCACCGGTTTGGGATTATCTATCGTAAAAGAGATAACTGAACAACACGGCGGCAAAGTGTGGATGAAATCCGGTGAAGACAAAGGGATAACCTTCTATTTAACCATCTCAAAGCGCTTATGAATGTGGTATGGCATTGAGATACCTCAATATTCCTGGTAGCTTTGCACAGTAGAGTTTATTGTTGGTATCTGTTTTGCCAAACAAAGGCCGACGTAAGCACTAAAACGTCCGACATGTCTTTTGTAGTTAGAGGGTAGCGGTTGAAGATGGCTGTTCACAAAAAACTTTTTCTATCCTATGTGGTTTTAACAGTTGCCGTCATTGGTGCCTTTCTGTTGATTGAACGGCTCGCCTCCCTTTTGCCTCAAGGCTCATACCGTATCTTTCTAACTGTTTTCACTCTCTTACTTATTACTATCCCCATCTCCTATCTTCTCAGTCGGTTTTTCTCTCTGTCTATCAAAAGCCTATTCAATGACCTCGGGAAAATAGGGCAAGAGAACAGCGAAGAAATTCCTGTTACATCCAGCTATAAGGTGGAAAACCTCCCGCAGCTCATTGATGGAATTTCTCGACAGATAAGAGAAAGTAAACAGCAACTTCACATACTCTTTGAGATTTCAAAATTTGTTTCTTCCCTTCTCCACTTACAGCACGTGCTGGACGCTATAGTTGGTTTACTCACCACAGAATTTAGGCTCGACGCCTGTTCAATCCGCTTACTGGACAACGACGGGTACCTGAGAATCAAGAGCCAAAAGGGTTTGAGTGAGGCCTTTGTGGAGACGGCTTCAAGAAAGCCAACTATCGATTCTTACTCAGGGGAATGTTTCCTCACCGGGAAAATAGTCATGATCAACGATGCAGAAAAAATCGATAAACCCATTTCAACCACGCGCCTAGTTGGGGAAGATATCAAATCCTTTGCCGTTACTCCCATACAAGTAGAAGGTACTATCATTGGCGTTCTGGTAACTGCCTCAAAGAACAAGGATTACTTTCATGAACGCTTCAATGAGGTGATCTATACGATTGCCAATCAAATCGGCACAGCTATCAGGATTTCGCAGTTGTACGACGAAACATACCATTTCAGTCAAGAGCTTGAAAAAATAGTTCAAGAGAGAGCCGAAAAGTTGGAACAGAAGGCCAAACAATTAGTTGAGGCTGAAAGACTTGCTGCTCTTGGTAAGATCGCAAACAGGGTAGCTGATGACTGTAGAAACTCACTGACAGTGGTTGGTGGCTTTGCTCGGCGACTCTACGAAAATACTCCTGATGATTCCCCAGACAAAGAGTATCTCGACATAATCGTAAAAGAGGTTAAGGTGTTAGAAAACAAAATCTCAAAAATCGTAAAAATCCACAACAAACAATGAGCAATCGTTATCCGCGGAATAAATGGCTGTGGCCTTTCAAGGATATCACTGGCGAGACTGTGCTGAATACTACAGTGCGGTTTTTTCTTTTGGAAGTTGCCTGAGATACTGATATAATAGGTTTTGAGAAAGCCCAGCACAAATATGATACGTATGATCCACTGCGGTACCCCTGTTTTCTAGAACAATAGCTATAAGGAATTATGGTAATTCCAACCAAGATCTCCAGAGTAAATCAGCAAATCCTTCAGTTTGCGTATCTTTCAATTCTCGCAGTTTGCCTGGCAGGCCTCTTTTCAGGCGCTGGGTGTTCTCAGGTAATCCCGGTTGAAAAATCCATTCCTGAAAAAACATGGACGTGTGACAAGGCAGCAGACAATGCCATGAAACGGGAAGATTATGAGGCTGCAATTGCTCTCCATCAGCGCTTTCTGGAGGAGGAACCCTCGAATGCGCTTGCTTTCTACCACCTTGGCTATGCTCACGGCCAGCTGGGAAACCATCGCAAGGAAATATTTTATTACGAAAAAACCACTGCCCTCGGATTTACTCAAGACGGTATCTTCTTTAACCTGGGCATGGCATACGGCGAGTTGAATCAGATAGAAAAGTCGATTCGTGCCTTAAAAAAGGCCGTGGATACCGACCCCGACAACCCTGATAACCACTTTGGCCTGGCCCTCAGCTACCAAAAGAGCCTTGCAGACAAATTGGCAGAGGAGGAGTTCTTAAAGGCTATCACAATCGATCCAAGGCACGTGGACGCCAGGCTATATCTGAGCCTGCTCTATGCCGATAGAGGTGAGTTGAAAAAGGCATCTGAGCAACTCCGAGAAATCCTGAAAATTGATCCAACCCATACCAATGCACGCCAATTCCTTGATAGAATCGAGAAGGAGTAATGTGAACACTGCCGCGAAAGCTGATCAACTATCGGCAACTTTTTTTGAGGGATCTCCAAAACCACGCCTCACTCATTGCAAATTTCTGGTATCGTTCAAAAGTCTTGGCATGAACCACAGTGGGAAGTGATTCATATCTTACCTTCTCCAGTTGTAAGGATCAATTAGAGGGACAATGCTGGTCTGTCACGGTTGGACAGGCTGTTGCCGAAACCCCTTTGAGCAACAGCCTATGGAAATTTGACCTCGACATTGAGCTTGACAAATGTATAATGGAGCTTATCCTACTTAGATAATTAGAGTGCCTACAGGGAATCCATATTCATCCATAAGAGGAGAAACAAAAATGGATACAGACAAAACACTAAGAGGGAAAAAGGTACTGATTGTAGATGACGAACAGGATATTCTCGATCTGCTAGTACAGCTTCTGAGCGCCTGTATGATTGATCCCGCCTCCTCTTTTGAGGAAGCCAAGAAACTGCTTGAAACTGAAAACTATGACATTGCAGTTCTCGATATAATGGGTGTGAGGGGGTTTGAGTTGCTTGAAATCGCCAACAAACGAGGAATTCCTGCCCTTATGCTCACAGCGCATGCCCTCAGCGAAGAGAGCCTTAGAAAATCCGCTGAGGACGGAGCTTCTTACTATGCACCCAAAGATGAAATAGGTAAGATCGATGTCTTTGTTGCGGACGTGATTGAGGCCAGAGAAAAGAAGAAAAATCCCTGGGTCAGGTGGTACGAGAGGCTCGGTGGTTTCTTTGATAAGAAATTCAGTGGACCAAATTGGAGAGAGCAGCAGAGAGAATTTTGGGAAGAGAAGCTAAAGAGCTATTACTAATCCTATACTAAACCAACTATTCCTTGCGCCAAATGCTCGCTAAAAAGTCAGCAACGAAAAGTTAAGCCTGATCGTTGCTGGCTTTATTGTTTCTAGGCTGCCCTGCTAAGCACAGAAGGATAGAGGCAGATAGCGCGTAAGTGCAGCACCTGAACTCGAAGGTCAAGTGCAACACTTAATGAAACATAAAAGGAGGCCATTATGAGAAAACAATTCTGTGCGGTCACAGCGTTTATAATTCTCTTTGTGGTCGCTTCCCCTCTGGCAGCAGCCAATCAACTTTATGTGGGCATCAAAGGCGGTCTCATGAAGCCAGATGCGGGTGGGTATAATGATGCAGTAAATGGCGCGGTCTTATTAGGCTTTGAGTTCTTAGATTTAGACGTAGGTTCGATCGCTATCGAAGGCGAGTATACCGAAACTATTTACGAAGGCGATGCCACTTTCAAGGGCATCCATGGCGAGTGGGACATTGAGACGTATGCCATTTATGGTGTTTTCCGTACCCGGGGCACCCTGTTTTTCAAGGGGAAAATTGGTTACTTGCACGAAGATGTTTCGAGTACTGTGGGTGGTTTTGGTGCCACGGGGTCGGACTCAGGCCTTTCTCTGGGAATCGGCGGTGGTTTGAGGATAGGGCACTTTGGAAATATTGAGCTTGAGTATACCATTATTGAAAAGGACGTGGGCTTCCTAAGCTTAGGGTTCAATTACTATTTCTAGCTATCCCATCTTTCCTTTTGGCATCTGCCGGGGCTAATTCTTTCTTCTCACTACAATCAGCTCCTCACGTGGCGTTACGAAGTGCCAACACAGGCCAAAATCCTCCAATACCTTTTCCTTCACACGCAGGCTCCGCTCTCTTATACCTCCCTCATCCAAAAACGAATCCTCATAGTTCACATATAGTCATACTACTGAGAACATCAAAGAGCTCCAGATAACGGAGCCCGGTGCATCCGAATATTCTTCCAAAATGTGAGTGAAGATGTGATAAGATGTATTCCGCAATCAAAGAGTCCTTGAGAGTTCCATGCGGAAGTGCTGAGGTGTGATGGTCGTATCTGAAGAGGCGAAGAGTCCAAAGCTATTTTACGGGTGGTTTGTAGTAGGCGCTTGCTTTGCTGTGATCCTCATTCAGGGAATAGCTATGTGGACATTTGGCGTCTTCTTAAAGCCGCTGGCCAACGAATTTGGTTGGAGCCGGGCTCTAGTTTCATCAGGGTACACAGCTTTTCTGATTGGCTATGTTGTTTCAGTAATAACTACTGGTAGGCTTGCCGATAGGTATAGTCCTCGCCCCATCCTTTTGGTGAGCGCATTACTAGCCGGGCTTGGGTTTTCCCTGTGTAGCCAGGTTTATACTATAACTCAGATTCGCACTTTCCTTTTCATTGGTGGGCTGGGGGTTGGTGCAACCTGGTCGGTACCAACCTCAACCGTGCAACGATGGTTCTTCGCCAAGAGGAGATCTGGGCTGGCACTCGGAATAGTGGTGTCCGGAGTTGGCGTGGGGGCCCTAATCTTCTCACCGCTAATCAATTATCTGATCCTCAACTACGGCTGGAGAGCTGCCTATCTGGTTATTGGTATCCTCATCTTTTTTATCATTACCGCATCGTCATGGGTAGTTAAACCAAGCCCGGTGGCGATAGAAACAGGTTCAGAGGGAGCAGAAACAAGGCTAAACCGGATAAGCATCCATGGATGGTCAACACGCAAAGTTGCGACTACTCTTTCCTTTGCCGGAGTAACCTTTTCTCATTGTGCTGTGCTTGTTTCCTTCCAAACCATTTCTGCCCATCTCGTGCCCTACGCAACGGATGTTGGCATTTCTTCAACAGCCTCAGCAGCGGCCATTGGCCTCTTAGGGGGGTTCTCAATTCCAGGGCGCATCATATCTGGCCACCTATCTGACAGGATACCTTGGCAAAGGATACTGGCTCTGTCACTCTTTGGAATGGCATTATTCATTCTATGGCTGTTATTTCTAAAAGGAATGTGGATGCTGTACTGCTTCGTTTTTTTCTATGGAATCTGTCACGGGAGCAGGGTTTCTGCTTATCTCGGTATTCTCGGTGAATTCTTCGGCATGCGCTCATTGGGGGAACTCATCGGAATCACCATGGCCATTGGCATGTTCATCGGAGCCTTTGCCCCCTATGCAGCCGGATTCATCTTTGATACAACTGGCAGCTATATTGTTGTCTTCATGACTATGATGATATTCCTTTCAAGTGGGGGCATTATTGCCCATGCAATAAAGAAGCCAGTTGCCCCAGAATAGGAGACGTGTGATGGCAATATCTACTATGAGATAGGCTTGAACTGACACCGGCTGGTGATGTACGCACCGCAACAGGACCCACTGTTTCATAGATTCAGCAAAAAACAGTTGATGTTCCGCTGCACATATGCAATCTTGCGTTATTGAGATCGCACATTGCTGCAGGTAATTTCCAATCTCGTAATCAGAAGTCGTGAATCATGTTATAAAAGGCCTCCCTAATAATGAGCAAATGTTGGCGATGATTCACGGGATGCCTAACGCTACTG
>JAFDDT010000119.1 GCA_019310725.1 Deltaproteobacteria bacterium
TAGGCAAAGATGGCCTCAACAAATTCTCTTGGATGGAATATCTCAAAATCTTCGATTCCCTCACCCGTGCATATAAACGAGATAGGAATCCCCAGGTTCTGAGAGATACCGATGACTACACCGCCTTTGGCAGTTCCATCCAATTTAGTCAGAATAATATCCGATACGCCGAGGGAGTTTGAGAATTCCTGAGCCTGGGCAATTGCATTCTGACCCGTTGTGGCGTCAAGCACGAGAGTAACCTTGTGGGGAGCTCCAGGAACCCGTTGACCAGCTATTTTCTCAACCTTCCTCAATTCCTCCATCAAGTTGGACTTGGTATGGAGCCTGCCAGCAGTATCAATGAGAACCTGGTCTATGTTCTTGGCTTGAGCAGCAGACAGAGCATCAAACACAACTGCTGCCGGGTCCGACCCCCGTTGTTGCCTCACTACCTCTGCCCCTACCCTACCTGCCCAGATCTCGAGTTGCTCAATCGCAGCAGCCCTGAAGGTATCTGCGGCCACCAGCATTACCCTGTGGCCATGGCCTTGAAAGAAATGAGCCATCTTGGCAATAGTTGTTGTCTTTCCCACCCCATTAGCACCAACAAACATAATCACCTGCACGATCCCGGTGGCCTTGTCTGGGGGGCCACCAAGAGAGTTTTTCTGGCTGACCTGCAGATAGGAAACCATCTCTTCTTTGAGCATAGTCGTTATCTGGTCTGGTTTTTCGAGAGACCTCAGATCCACCCGTTGTTTTAGCCCGTCCATCAGCTCCTCTGTTGTGTCAACACCGATGTCTGAGGTAAAGAGAATTTCCTCAAGATCCTCCCAGAAAGATGGATCGAATGCCTTTTTTCCCGTTAGCACGGTACTGAGCCTGCCTGCCAACCGCATTCTTGTCTTGGAAAGCTTACCGCGCAGCCCTCTTGCAGGCATCCTACTATGAGCAGATTCAGGTTTACCCAACGAAATCTTTCCCTCCTTCTTCTGCGTATTCCAAGACCTTTTCATAGCGCCTGTTACAAAAAAATGGTTTCTCGTCCTGTAACTATTCGGGTGGCCACAAAGGCTAAATATGAGCTTATCACCTTATCTGAAAAGCCTGCCCGCGAGCCACTCAGGCGAGGCGGGCGGGGAAGAAGACAGTGTGCCCCGCATAAAAAGGGTATTAAAAGAATAATTTTCTAATCTTAATGGCTTTGTGTGGCTCCCAAGTAACCCCGTGTTACCTATGGGTTTTGCAAATCAGGTCCAGCACAGGATTGTGCAAAGGTCTCATTCCTATCTTTCAAAGCAATCGGGTGATCCAAATCTTTGGTAGTTTCACTTGGTATGTGCTCGAAAAATATCACATTTCTTCTGAGCCTGGCTGGTAGTCTTTGAGGTCTACAGACACAATCTTGGAAACACTTGTCTTGTTCATGACGATGCCGTACAGTCTTTCAGCAATCTCCATTGTTTTTCGATTATGAGTAACCATGATTATCTGGGACGACTTCTTGATCTCCTGCAACAGGTTGTTGAACCGGTCTGTATTGGCTTCATCCAACGGGGCATCCACCTCATCCATAACAATAAATGGGCTTGGCTTAATAAGGTAGATGGCAAATAGTAATGCCATAGCTGCCAAGGCCTTTTCTCCCCCAGAGAGAAGCCCCATATGAACCAATCTCTTCCCTGGAGGTTGCACCTCAACCAATACACCACTTTCCAATGGAAGACTTTCATCAACCAAGCGTAGGCGAGCACTACCACCATTAAAGAGGATGGGAAAGACCTTCTTCAATTGTTCGTCTACCTGGGTCAACGTAGAGAGAAATCTCCGCCTGGAAATCCTGTTTATTCTCCTGATGGCATTATTAAGCGAATCAATAGATGCGAGGAGATCCTGCTGCTGGGATGCTATAAAATCGTATCGCTCTTTCAATTTCTCATATTCGGTTATAGCCAAGAGGTTCACTTCTCCGATTCTCTCTTTTGTGAGTGTGTACTCCCTGAGCTTGGATTCGTAGTGGTCTTTTGAAAAATCTTCCTCCAGATATTCTTTATAATCCCGTTGAAGATTGATCCCTGTTTCTTTACTCACCTGGGACAAGATGCCATTTATCTGAAAATCTACCTCTGCCTCTCTTATTTTTGCATCATTGATTTGGTTCCGAACCTCATCCATCTCTTCTCTTACCAGAACAGATTTTTTCTCTTGTTCCCGTAATGTGTCTTTGAGCATATGCGATTCTTGCTCAAGCTCCGAACCCTCTTTTTCAACCTCTCTCTGTTTTTGATTGATAACCGTTAGGCTCTCCTTGATATGTTTCTCTTTCACCAAAGAGCTGTCATAGTGGTCTCGTGTTACGTCTATCTCCTCTTGTAATGTTTTGATCCTCATCCCCATTTCACTGGTAAATTGATCAAGCCTCTCTTTTTCGCGAACAAGCCCCTTCTCTTCCTCTCTATACTGATTGTATCTGACTGACAATTGGGAAAGCCTTTCTTTCGAATCATCAAGAGTCTTACCCAGTTCTTCAACCTTGGCCTCTTTTTCTGTGATATTTCGCTCAATCTCCTCCTTGTCCTTGAGGCAACCAGAAAGTCTTTCCCTAAGACTAGTCAAATGAGATGTCCTCTCCTCTCTGTCGGCACAGAGTGATTCTAACTGATTCAGGATATAACCAGAGTGCTTAATAAGTTGCTCTGATTCTTTTTCGAGCAGGAATATATCTTTATCCATCATGTCAATCTGCTGCACCCGAGCTGCCTTATCGCTTTTCAGTTGATCGACAAGGCCCCCGAGATCTTGCAACTTGAGGTCCAACTCCTCGAGCTCTTTCTGCACGGCGACAATGAGTTCTTCTTTTTCTTTTATCTCATTGTCTAATTCCATCTTTCTTCGTCTTCTCTTCAGTAGCCCCAGAGATTCCTTGCCCAGTCTCCCACCAATGACAACACCCCTCTTATCCACGAGATCACCCTCCGGGGTAACCAGCGTCTGGTGCCCCCTATCTTTTCTCCAAACAGATAGGGCCTGAGATAGGTTATCTACTAATGCTGCATTACCGAGGAAAGATTTTATCACCGGACTGAATCTCTCTGGCGCAGAAACATGCTCCCTCAAGAGCTTAAAACCGTTGAGGCTAACCTCAAATCTGTCTAGCGGGTTCTCACTCCTAAACTCCTCAAGTGGAAGAAAATAACTCCTGCCTCTTTCTTTTGCCCTCAAGTATTCAACAGCCTCCTTGCCGTCTTCCTGCCTGGCGACAATGACATACTGCAACCGTTCTGCTAAAACTGCTTCAACGGCAAGCTCAAACTCTGGCTCAACCTTAATAAAATCTGCCACTACGCCCAAGATCTTACCTTGTTTGTTGGTCTTGAGCTCTGAAGAATTCATAATTGTCTGAACACCTGATTGATACCCCTCATAGTTTTCAATAAGACTCTTGATGGCTTTCAGTTGCGAACGAGCAAGGGCTACTTCTGACTCCGCTGCTACCCGATCAGATTCCCTTTGTCTTCTCAGTGCTTCCAAACCCACCTGTTTTGTTCGCACCTCCTGGAGATCTTTATCAACAGAGCTCGCTCTGGCGAGCATTTCCTTTCTCTTTGCCTTTTTTTCACTCAACAAAAGGGAGAGGGTCTCAAGCTTTTTGGCAATCTCTTTTGACTCCTCTTCAAGCCCATCTATTCTGGTCTCTACCTGACTGATCGTTTCAGAGAGATTTCCTATCTCACCCTTGAGCCTGGCCTCGTCAGTAGTCAATTCAGTTAATTGGGGTTTTTCCCCTTTCAGCTCGTCTTTCATCCTATCCAGCATTGACCTCTCGTTTTTGAAAACAGAATCATAATGAGAACGAAGGCTCGAGACTTCCTCAATCGATTTCTGTAATTCCTGAATCCTGGAGTCGATGTCCTTGATTTCACTCTCAAATTCCGATATCTTGCCACCGATTTCCTCCTTTTCTTTGTTCAGCTTTATCTCAGCCGTTCTGAGCCTTTCCTGATCAGCCAAAAGATGATGCACGGCATCCTCATTTTTTCTGTATTCCTCCCTAAGGGAAAAGACTGACTCCTTCAGGGCAGACAAGTTCTTTTCTTTTTCTATCAGTCCCATATTGGTAATTTCGATAATCTCCTCAGATTCAGAGAAACGGGCCTCTACTTCTTTTGCCTTGTCCACAAGATCATCAATTATCTTTTTCCTTTTTTCGCTTTCTCTGCTCAAATCATTGTAGGTATGGGCATTCAAAACAAGCCCCAGGCGATGGATCTCCGAGCTCGCCTCTTTGAACCTCCTGGCCTTATAAGCCTGCCTTTTGAGGGAATTCATACCCCTCTTGATCTCTTCAAGGAGATCCTGCACCCTGCTCAGGTTTTCTTTTGTTAGAGATATTTTTCGTAAGGCAGCCTCTCTTCTCGCCTTGTACTTGCTAATGCCGGCTGCCTCTTCCAAAAGGCGCCTCGTCTCCTCAGGTTTTTGCTCTATTATCGAACCGATCTCCCCTTGGGCGATAATGGAATACGATCTGTTGCCCAGCCCCGTTCCCATAAAGAGATCCTGAATATCCTTTAATCTGCAAGGTGAATTGTTGATGAGGTATTCACTTTCATTCGATCGGTACAGCCTCCTGGTAACCGATACCTCGCTGGTACCATATAGTTCTTCTGTATCTTCAAGGGTCAGGGTTACCTCAGCCATGCCTAGAGGCTTTAGAGAGCCAGCCCCTGAAAAGATCACATCCTCCATCTGACGACCCCGCAACTGCTTGGGGCTTTGCTCACCCATAACCCACCGAATGGCATCAACTACATTACTCTTACCGCAACCATTGGGGCCCACAAACGCACTGATTCCCGGGGGGATCTGGAAGCTGGATTTGTCCATAAAAGACTTGAAGCCGCGAAGAGATAGGTTTTTTGTTCTCATCCGCTTTTGTCTCCATATCTGTTTCTGTGTTATTGCTATAAGTACCTTATAACAGATATTGTGGTAGCTGTAAAGATAAAAATACTACATAGTGTATTCTGATTGCAGTATTCTGCAATATATTGTGGGTTTTGCCCTCATGTAAAAGATCTTGACATGGATTTCCCTAACTCTTTAATATGGTATTGCTCTGTCGATCAAGAACAAGGCTAAAACCGCGAGCTCTTGAGAGGAAAAACTGTGAAAAAAAAACCAATTCTTTTTGCCTGTCTGATCCTTTTTGCCTACGTATTGACACCTTTAGCTCACGGAAAAGAGAAAGACACATTTTCAATCTCTTTGGTTCAACGGGCTACTGTCAAGAAGATGCGAGGCAGGGAGGTCATTTATGAACGCTACCAGGTAAAGAAGGGGGATTACGTCTGGAAACTCTTACGCCAGAGAGGATTACTGAAAAAGCCGGATTTTCCCGAATTGCTCTCTTTGGTGAAAAGCATGAACCCCTCTTTGACAAATCTGGATCTTATTCACCCTAATGAAACCATACTGATTCCCCTTAATATAATACCAGTTAAAGGATATAAGGAAGGCAAAAAGCTTGATCAGGAACAAATGCTGGGTTTGACCTCATCAGAAGATATGGATTTTGAAAATTATGTAGTTAAGCCTGGTGATAGCTTGACAATGATCGTGAAAAACAGATTTGATATATCTCGCGAATTCTTTTATGAAAATTACCTGAAGCTCATACAAAAATTTAACCCCACCTTAACAAATCCTGATCTCATCTATCCGAACCAGGTTATCAGACTTCCCATTTACTCTCCAGAGATAGTCAGAATGCCCATTAAGGTTAAAGATGAGACAGCTGCCTTACGCAAGGTTCAGCCCACCAAAACTCCGGATACTGCCCAGACCCTGGCCCTCAAGCGAGGGTTTAAGGATGTCTTCAACCAAATGGGCGAAGAATGGGTTGATACCGGTGAGCAGTATATTCCCCTCAAGTCAGGTGGTCAGGTAAACCTGAAGGCTGACTCCTTTCCTGTTTTGAACCTGAGCAGTGGCAGAAGGCTAATTATCGACATGAAAAGTGAACTTCCAGAAGATATCTCGCAGCTGATTGAAGCAGACTGGGAGGACTACAAAGTTATCCATCTGTCAAAAACCGATAACCTTAAACAAGCGATGGATAAGGTACTTTCTGCCTGCAACTATTATGCAATTGCCAGGGCTGGGGAGTATTTCAAGATAGCTGGGGACATCGGGATCACCATTGCCGGTGACTGGGCTCTCATTCCACAGAAAGGCCAAGGAGATATCCCTGACAAGATAGTAACCATTACCTTTATCCGCAGTCGAGCCGAGCAGACACCAAGTGTAATTAAGGCATACCTGGAAAAATTGGGGATAATCGCAATAGACTACCCGGTTTTTACTCGTTCTAGGGCTGTAAAAGAGCATTCACCTGTTTGTAAGAAGATAACGCTCGAAAGAGACACGGATTTCCCTTTACCCGCGCTCTTGCTGGATCTTGCCGGACAGCCCTTCTCCGAAAGGGTAGAGATGCCCCTTTATCGAGGAAAGGACCCTACCTTTAATGTCATCATCCAGGCCGATCTGTTCTTTAACAGGAACGGCAAAGACTGCATCATAGACACCACGGGGCTATCGCCTCGTATTGTATCACTGCTCAGAAAACACCACATTCACGTGCTCTCTCTTTCTGGTGTGAAAGAACCGCGGAGGAAAACAAGGCTAACACTCGACTTCCTTGGCGTGCCATTCGCATCAAAACTCCATCGCTTTCCGGTTGCAGCCAGAGATGAGACAAGGAATATAACACTCTCCTTCTCAGGGGTAAGCTTTGCAGATCAGGCGGGAAAGATGATCCTGGCAACGGAGAAGAGAATCCCCAACGAGCTCGTTTTCTTCCTGGACAAGCTGGGCTACCAGGTATTGGATTTAACGCAATTTGAAGGCTAAAGCACACAACTGCCCTTCCCTTACATTTACCCTTACTAGAAATGGATCTCTATCACAGCTTTTGGAGATGACCCCGAACATATTGTTCTCAGCTGAAAGGCCATACACATGGACAAACCCAATTTCGTGAGTCCAAGGGAATATATCTGATATCATAGAAAGAATCTGGCAATTTGAATATCATGGAAAGGTATTACGTCATACTTCGCAGGAAAAAGATACGGCCGTGTTGACGAAAGGTAGAAGGCTCACGGTAAAAAAGGAAGGAAAAATCTTTGAACATGATGACCCAGATAACTGAAGAGACCTTTGAACAGGTTCTGCACCTATTAAAAAAAACACCGGTGATTAAACTTCAGGAGGTGTCTTTCATAGATCCTTATGGAATGGTGGGGCTTCTTGAGATTGGGAGAATTTACAAACAAAAACTTACTCGAACACCCCTTTATCTCCCTGAATCTGAAGAAGTTCTTAAGTACCTTGAAAGGATGGATTTTTTTAAGATTGCCCGCAGATATTTTGAGTTTGATCCATTCAAACTACTAATACCAGAAAAATATTTGAGAAGTTCTTACTCTGACGTTTTGCTTGAGATTACGCCAATAGAAGACCCAGACGACATTCATTTCATTGTAGGAAAGGTAAAAGACCGCGCCCATTCGATACTTACAAGGCACCTGAAATATGATGAACGGGGAATAAATGGCTTCATAGTGTCCCTCTCCGAGGTATGCCAGAATATTATTGAACACAGTGAAAGCAAGGGATTTGTAGGGATACAGAAATATCATTTTCAGAATATGGGGAAAAACGTGGTCAAGATTGCTGTCATGGATACCGGCATAGGATTCAGAAAATCTTTATCAGAAAGATTTTCACATAAAAGTGATCTAGATTCTATAGAAGAGGCATTGATTCATGGAGCATCACGATATGCAGATAAAGGAAGAGGGCATGGGCTGGCCGCTGTTAAGCGGTTTGTCAACCAGTGGAATGGTAAAATCTCTATCCGATCAGGAACTGCGAAGCTTTCAATAATACCTGAATGGGCATGGGGAAAAGAAAGGGAACATAATTTGACACATTTCCCCGGAGCCCAAATCAATATCCTCCTGCCAGAAATATAATCTTCAATTTTTTTTCGTTTTTTCTCATTTTTTTCTTGACATGATGCTTTTCTTATGATTCAATTGAATCAATTGAAGAAATATAAAATAATAAATAGTTAGAATTAAAGGCTTTTTCATAATTTAGAATGAGAAGGTAACTTCGTAAAATGGATACTATGGCCATGAAACAAACCAATTTTATTACCACTTCATTTCTCGATCAGGTTCTCAAATCCAACAATATTTCAAGAAAGAGCCGTAAAAGTCTAATTGCATTCGGATGGTATGGAGGAAAATATTCTCATCTCTCCTGGCTTTTGCCTCTATTGCCAAAAACCAATCATTATTGCGAACCGTTTGGTGGCTCAGCATCGGTCCTTCTTAACCGCCAACCTTCTCCAGTCGAGACGTATAATGATCTTGATGGTGAGGTTGTGAATTTTTTTAATGTGTTGCGCGAACAAAGGGATGAGCTAATCGAAGCTATTGCCTTAACTCCATTTAGCCGTGAGGAATTGGTAAGGGCCATAAATGGACATAATGAACGGATAAGCAATTTGGAGAGAGCCAGACTATTTTATATAAAAGCACGTCAGACTCGAACTGGCCTTGCACAAAGCGCTTCAGAGGGTAGATGGGCAACTTGTAGAGATACAAGCCGTAGAGGAATGTCTGGTTCTGTATCTAGATGGCTTGCGAGCCCTTATGATTTAGCTGAAATATCCTCAAGACTCCTTAGGGTTCAGATTGAAAATCGACCCGCAATTCAGGTTATCAGATCCTATGATAGTAAAGATACATTATTTTACTGCGACCCCCCCTATCCTCACGAATCAAGAGGCGATGCCAACGCCTATAAGTATGAAATGAGCAATAAAGAACATGGGGAGCTTGCTACAGTATTACATTCGGTAAAAGGGAAAGTCGCTGTTTCAGGTTATAATTGTCCTTTAATGGAGGAACTTTATAAAGATTGGCATAGGATTGATGCGCCTGAACGGGTCTGTCATTCAGTCAAACAGAAGCGGCGTGAATCACTTTGGATTAACTATGACATTTGATTAAGATTAAAAAGAGATGGATTCGCAAAAAACACCGGCAAATTTAATAGAAGAATGTGGAGAGAATCTACAGAGCTATTGGCTGATTATCAACAAGGCAAATTTGAATCAAAACTTCACTGATGATGAAACCGCTAAAAAAATAGCCCACCTGCTACGAAGTAAGACTAAAACATACAGATATGTCTTGCCCACCCAGCTACTCTCCAAAGTTACTGATCCGTCACTTGATTGTCGATGTATCCAAGTAGGGCGAAAACCAGAGCATGGTAATTTTGATGCAAGGTCAGTAAACGAGAAAGTAATCATCCCTTTTGAAAGAGAAAACGGCCGTCCGCTTGGTGGCTCTACTCAACCGTACGTAAACAATCCCTTGCGTGTCCCCGAAGTCTCCAAACAATACAGCTCCAAGCAGAAAAATCGGAAAGATTGGATGTTAATTCTATTTCTCATAATTTCGTGTGCATTTTGATTTTTAGAAAATATAAGTTATTGATATTATTAACACTTTTTTTTAAAAAATCCTTGACAAAAGAAAACTGAAAGATTACCCTCCGGGGTAATGATTATCAAGACAGAAAAGATTGGCAAACTATCCGTATGGACCGATTACAGCCCAAAGGGCAAGAGTACAAAAACAGTCTACTTTGATTATCGCCCCGTTGTCAATTTTGATGCAGACAATCTTAAAGAAAGGAGGCTCGCCGCTGTTCAGCTTGTTGAGCTGGACCACTGTAATCAAAAACAAGCCGGTAGGATTTGTGGATTTCATCGTAATACCGTCTTTAAACTCCTTCGCACAAAGAGCCTCTTAGGCATAGAGGCGCTCATTAAGGATGAACGTGGCCCCAAGGCCCCATGGAAATATGTAGGGAAAATCAGAGAGACCGTCAAAGAGCTGCTGCGCAAATATCCCGAGTGGACCGATGATACGATTGCCCATAAGGCGGCTGAGCAATTGGAAACATCCATCTCCAGGAGCGCTGTGGCCCGCATAAGGACCGAAAAAGATAACCTCAAGTATACAAGGCTCTGGAAGAAAGATTTAAGAGAACTGGCAAAGATTGCCGACAGTATTGATCTCAAACAGCACGATGAACGACAGCTGGCCTTCAACTTTGATGACGATCCCGAGTTTAAAAGACAGGTCGAGGATTTTGCTAAAGAAGAACCTCCAAAACCCAAAAGCGCTACAGATAAAGACTTCTTAGAACGTTTTAGAGAGGGACAACGCAATGTCTTTGCCGGTATGCTTTTCCATCACCTGTTCTTACAGGAGGTCGATTTACGGGCTGCCTTTGATTATCTGCCCAGTGCCAATAACACGTATGATCATTATGAGATCTGCCAGGCCATCTTTTTTGGCCTCCAGATCGGCCTTACCTCCATTGAGGCCCATAAGTTGGTGAACAGTGGTGATCTGGGTGTCCTGGTGGGAAGAACAAGTTCACCAGATGAAGCAAGTATCCGTCGACGTCTAAAAGAGATGGCCGAATACCAACCAGCAGAAGATCTGATAGACTATTTTGCCAATCTGTTTTTAGAAAAAGGCTTCATCGACACAGAGGTATTTTTCATCGATGGACATTTCCTTCCTTATTATGGCCTCCAGGTCTTAGCAAAAGGCTATTTTACCGTAAGGCGTTTGGCCATGAAAGGCAATGAGATCTATGCGGTGACCGATCTTTCCGGAAGGCCTTTATTCTTTATCACCGAAAACTGTGACATAGATTTTAGGCCTATCATCGAGAAGGCTGCCGAAAAAATAATAAGCCTCGGTATACGACGACCTCTTTTAGTCTTTGATCGAGGCGGTTATGGCGTATATTTTTTCAGCCACCTATTATCAAGGGCTGATTTTGTTACCTGGGCCAAGTACATGAAAAAAGAAGAATTAGAAGACCTACAATACACCAGTTGTCTGAGGTTCAGAGATAAAAAATATCTCATCGGTGAAAAGAGAAAATTCATCAGAGAATCCATCTCCACTGCCCAAAAAGAGGGACGGAAAGATCCTGCTTGCCTAGAGGTACGTGTGGTCGTTTTCAAAGAGCTAAATAGCGGAACACCAATTGCTGTGTATACCAGTGACAGAGAGAAGCCAGCCGGAGATATTGCTTATTACATGCTTTCTCGATGGGGCGAGTCGGAGAACTTCTTTAAAGAGATTATCTCTCTTTATAATTTCAATTACCATCCAGGCTACGATATAAAGGCATTAGAAGAGCAACCACTGGTAGATAACCCAGAAGTAAAAACGATCAAAAAGACCATCAAAGGAATTAAACAAAAAATAGGCAACCTGGTATTTGAAAGACAACAGATCGAAAACAAATTGGAGAACCGTAAGGACGTTCGCCTGTACCAAAAGTTAGATAAGCTTCAAAAGGAGATAGATGAATTTAACAATGAGCTTTCCAACTTTACCGTAAAGCTCAAAGAGATTCCGGAGAAAGTTCCTATCATAGACTTACTCCAGGGCAAGCCGATGAATAGAGCAGAGCTTGAAAGGAAGAAGCTTTACGACCTGATTCAAATGATAGCATTTCACTCCCGGGAATATCTCATCCAGTTATTCCGTTCTTGTTATAAGGATACACGTGATGTCAAGCAGGTATTGACAAAGATCACCAAGCTACCAGGCTATGTAAAACTAATGGGTAAAACCCTTATTGTGCTTCTAGATTGGATCGAAGATAAAAAGCATCGTGAGGCGGCTGTAAAGTTTTGCCATCTCATAAATAGCATGAACCCCAAGTTGCAAGGTCGTATGGAATTTAATCTTTTTTTTCGGGTATCATCTGTGCCTCAAATAGGTGCATTTGGGGTAAAAGAGGCGCACGATTTATTTTGAGAGAAATAGTCATTTGTTATGATGTCTGATGTTGCTATCTGAACTGTTGGAACAAGTGGAAAGAATTAACGAAGATATGTTTACTACGAAATTCTTGAAACAAGTCCTAATGGAAATTAGAAGAATACAGCAGGAGCAGTCCCTGTTCCCCACAGGATCAGCCTCGAAGATATGACAGACCTCCTAAACGATTTTTTCTTATCCCCTTCTGGTGGGGGTCGGTTGCAGGCTGTATCTTTTGCACTCTTTCTGACACTGAAAGATATATGGGGGATCTATGACGAGGTTTACAGTGAATCCGTAACTGCCCCTGATACTCAAGCTGGGCGTTCAGCAGATATCGATTGTACTAAGGACGGTGAGACAGTTATGGCAGTTGAGGTCAAAGACCGAACTGTTACTTTAGAATTGCTTGAAGACAAGATTTCGACATCAAGACTAAATGAAGTTAAAGAGTTATTGTTTCTGATCAGATCCAGCCAGTTAGTTGATAGTGATGATGTGATGAATAGAGGTAGAAAGGAATTCGGCAGCGGCCTAAACGTTTATATGGTGGACTTTGCCGAATTCATTAAGAGTGCGCTTGTGCTTATAGGTGAAAAAGGAAGAAACCGATTTCTGATTAATATTGGCCATTCATTAGAGCAATTAAGGGTGGACTTTGTTGATCGGAAAGAATGGGCAGAATTGTTAAGTAAATATTGAAGTATCGCATGGAAGTGGAATAAATGAATTTAGAGAAATGAGGAATCTCCATGAAATGTACAGCATGCTATAAGGAGTTGAATAAAGGCAATAAGGCATATGCCACTATAGTTGGTAGTATTGAACCGCTTGATTGTACTTATGATGGGCTTGGTTTTTATCCTGACGAGACTGAATCATGGATAACGGTTCTCTGTGAGAAATGCAGTTTGGAGGTTCATAATTTCATTGCTGAACAGTTGCAGAGTAAACACCTTGGACCAAAACACTCATTGATAAAAACACTATCAGATAAGGATTAAGTAAGGGAATCAAGCTATGAGAGATAGAAATCAAAAAAGAGAGGTTCTGACCCAGTATGAGTTCATGAATTACCTATCACCTTAATTATTTATCGCGAAGTATTTTGTTGTTGTAGTTGCGAAGGGAATAACCAGTGAAGTTATGCATTATACTTCATTTGATGACGCAAAAACT
>JAFDDT010000120.1 GCA_019310725.1 Deltaproteobacteria bacterium
AATCAGTAAACGGGCTGTGTTGCTGAAATCCCTTTTTTCTTAGTCTAAACCGTTTTTTGATCCCGCCTAAGGATAGGTGGGACTCCAGGCGATGTCAAAACTCGCCTTTAGGGCAGGATCACGTCATAGTGAAACCTGACCTATTGAGTTTTAAGCTTCTTGCCCTGCCCTTGGGGCTCAAACAGTTGCCATTGCTTATCTTCCGCTTCGCCAGGATTTATTGGCAGAAAGGTTTCAATGACCGCTCGAAGGGATTTGTGTTTGGGCAACAGCCTGTATAGTGCCGGTTGGTCGGTATGGCCAGCCCGCCAGACTTATGGCGGGTAAATGGGGCAGGGATGAACCCTGAGCTTGTTAACGGTTACGAATATTGTATCTTTTGACTTTTAGAAACCCTATCTGATAAAAGGTGAAAAGGGATCAATTTGCCTGCAGCCTGGTCAACCACAAAATGAAAGCAGAGTACGAGATGGTCAAATCAAAGAAAAGTGATTCTGGTGTGCAATATGGACTTCCACGGATTACCGTGCACCAAAAGATCGCAGATATTTCAAGGCTCAAAGCAGCATTAGAAACACAGAGGGAACGGATCAATTGGGCACAGTTGTTACTTGGTATCCCTGTTGTATGGACTTCAACCATGGGAAAGGTGTAAAGGTCGCTGTTCTTGACACCGGTGTGGACCTGGATCACCCAGATCTGAAAACCGCAATTATTGGCACAAGGGACTTTACCGGCGATGGCGTGGAGGACAAAAATGGCCATGGAACTCATTGCGCAGGAGTCATCGGTGCCCGCCTTAATGATGTTGTTTTGTCGGAATGGCGCCAAAATCAGAGCTCCTGGTAGGCAAAGTGCTCGGTAACGATGGTCGTGGGAACCTTTCCTGGATTGCCAATGGCATCGACTGGGCTGTTAATCAAGGTGCCCATATTATCTCCGTGTCTCTTGGAGGACCTGGCTCATCACACCGGCTTTACCAGGCCATCCATACGGCCTTGGCAAAAGGCGTGTTCGTCATATGTGCCGCAGGGAACGAGGGATCGCTCTTCCAAAACAGTATCGGATATCCAGGCCGTTATGATGGTGTCATTACTGTTGCTGCACACGATAGAAATGGGAACCGCTCCGGGTTTTCCTCGCGCGGTGGCGAGATAGATGTCATGGCACCGGGATCGAACATATGGTCGACATACAAGGACGGCGGGTATGCAGAGCTGAGCGGTACCTCAATGGCCACGCCCTTTGTGGCCGGACTTGCAGCCCTGATCGCCGCAAAGCACATGAAAGAGCCCAGGAATAATACTCCTTTACACAACAATGAAGACCTAAAGAATCATCTGCTGTGGATGGCAGCGCATCCTGGTTATTATGAAAACGAAACTGGGTATGGCCCGCTTCAGCCATTTCAATATTTCGCCTCCTAGAAACAGACGCGTAACAGAATAAGTAGGGTAAGTTGGGGCCATCAAGGCTTGCAGCGGACGGAGTTGAAGCCGAGTCCGTCAGAGAAACAAATGACCTGCCAATAACTTTGGTAATCTCATGAAAAGTCCAAGACATGACGATCTGGAGTGATGGCACTACGTATAACTACTTAAGATAATTTACAATTCCTAAATTCGCAATTGCCTGTAAAAAGGACTTTTTGCAGGCTCATAAACTTTAGGGGTACACAAAATGGAATACGACAAAGACAAAATTGACGAAATGGTCCTTGCTCTTCTCTATCTCACTACCTTCAAAAACAGTTCTGAATACCGGGCCTGGAAGGGAATGGATTGGGATGTGATGAATCGCCTGCACGAGAAAGGATACATTGGCAACCCCAAGAGTAAAGCAAAGTCCGTTGCCTTGAGCGACAAAGGGGCCACGTTATCAGAAGAGCTATTCAAGAAGCACTTTGGCTTGTCACCCTGATCCATCAACAAAGCAATTCAATACACTCGGTCTTTGCCATTGGACAAATCTCATACCTGGCCTTGCTCGTTACTGCAACAGATCCACCTGCTGCAGAGGGCCGATCCTGACAATTGGGCCACAAAGGAAGCCAAGCACAACCTAATGGCCACAGTTCATCCGCTGCCTTTCCAACCCGGCAGCTTACTTATGCATCAGCTGCAATAGAGGACTTCTTAAGAAAAGAAGTGCTTTCTATAGATGAAATAATCCTTTGCCATAATCTCTGTGTTTTATTATAATCCTTGTAAATTGCCTAGTAGACAATTAACTAATAATACAATGAAACGAAAAAAAAGAGAACTTGGTCCGCTTGAAATGCAGCTACTTGCGTATGTCCAACTCCGGAAGAAGGACGTTATTCACACTGGGGAGATCTCCCCAGTTTTGGACATCAGCTCAAAGCAGGAGCGAGAGTTGCTCAGCCGGATGTGCAGATCAGGACTGATTATCCGATTGAAGCGCGGTGCGTATCTCGTCCCTCCCCGTATGCCATCTGGGGGCCGATGGGTTACTAGTGAGTATTTCATCCTCTCCAAACTAATGATGGTTGTGAAGGGAAAGTACCAGATCAGCGGCCCGAACGCCTTCAACTTTTACGGTTATGATGATCAGGTGCCTAACCGGGTCTATGTTTACAATAACAGGATTTTTGGGGGAAAGAATATAGGTGGAATTGAATTTGTGTTTATCAAAACGTCCAACGGTCGATTGGGTGCAACCAGGAAGCTCAAGACGCCTGACGGAGTAGAGGCCGTTATGGCTTCAAGAGCCAGAACATTATTGGATGCCATATACGACTGGTCTCGATATAACACGATTCCAAGGGCATATGGTTGGGTTGCTTCCAGCATAAAAAAAGAGACACGGCTTGCTGAAGAGTTAATTAGCGTCACGTCAAAGTTTGGAAACAAGGGGACGGTGCGTCGAATTGGGTATCTCCTTGCGCTGTGTGGGGTTGCGGATGACCAGCTCCTCAGGTTGAAACGCAAACTAGGGTCCTCGAAATCGTTGATCCCTTGGATACCTGGGCGAGATGTAAAAGGCAGTGTCAACAAAGAATGGGGATTGATTATCAATGGCAATCTCCCGGGGTAGTACGATCTCAATACATGAAGATGTTGACTTCTTCCGAGAAGCAGTTCTTTTTACTGCGGGTCAGACCGGAATGAACCCAGCACTGGTTGAGAAGGATTATTATTGCTCCGTATTGCTCGCCTATCTCTACGAACATGAAGACACTCAATTAGTTTTCAGGGGTGGCACAAGTCTCGGTAAGGTTTATGCTGATTTTTACCGCCTAAGCGAAGATCTCGACTTTGTTATTTCAACACCTTCTGACGCTCCCCGGTCAGAGCGCAGGAAAAGGATGGCACCAGTCAAGGAATGGTTGTCCAACATACCAAACAAGATTTCAGTTTTTGCGTTACCAGAAGGGATCAAGGGACATAATAATTCCAAACAGCACATTGCCTATGTGGCCTATAATTCTTCGGTTGCTATCACCAACGAGCCTGCCCAGATCAAGATTGAAGTGGGGTTACGTGAGACCCTTTTGGTTCCTCCTGTACGTGAAAAGGCCCGCACACTAGTCCTGAATCCTTTCACCAAGAGCCCTGCTGTAGTTGAGTTCGATGCCTTGGTATTAGCGCTGGAGGAAGCCTACGCTGAGAAAATCCGAGCCGCATTAACCCGCAGAGAGCCAGCAATACGTGACTTTTGCGATGTTGATTACGCAGTGTCAAGGCTAGATCTGGACTTGAAAAATCCTTATCTTATAGAGCTTGGCATAAAGAAGTTGAAAGTGCCGGACAACGATCCCATTGATATATCACATTCCCGGAAAGCAGAATTACAGACTCAGTTGGATACGAGACTAAAACCGGTATTAAGGCGACAGGATTTTGAAAAGTTTGCCCTCGATAGAGCTTTTGAGTTAGTTGCTGAAATGGCGTCAAGGATAATGGACAAAGGCTAGGTTCAAGATCTAATCCTAGCAACAGTAAGCGGAGAGAGTAAGAAATGAAAAATGAAAGGCAGCCTGCGTGCAGAGCGGAAAACGAAACAGGAAAATCTGCCCTCTATACATCTTCAAAAGAGAATCAAGAAAGACTATCAACAATCAGAGCTGTCACCCTAATTTTCACTTGTCTTACAAGAGCTATATCTAGATAGATGGGGTTTTCATGTCATCCCTACATTACGAATCCGCTGGAAAACTGGTGGAACTTATCAAGTCGAAAAAGCTCTCTCCTTTTGAACTCATGGAGAAGACATTAAAAAGAATCGAAACAATTAATCCTATTCTCAATGCCTTTGTCTCCATTCGGGCAGATCAAGCAATGGAGGAGGCAAGGGCAATGACTGAGCAGCTTGCCTCAGGCAAAGATCCAGCACCCCTAGCTGGTATACCCATTGGCGTTAAGGATCTGGAAGACGTGAAAGGCATGGTAACCAGCTTTGGATCAATCCCATACAAAAACAATGTTGCCCGGGACAATTCAATCCAGGTAGCCAGACTCAGGGCAGCTGGCGCCATTGTTGTGGGAAAAACCAATACCCCAGAATTCGGATTCACCGGCTTTACAAAAAACCTGCTCTACGGTGTGACCCGAAATCCGTGGAATCTAGAGCGTACCCCAGGTGGATCAAGCGGCGGCTCAGCCGCCGCGGTTGCTGGCGGCATAGTTCCCTTAGCCACAGGCTCTGACGCGGGTGGTTCCATCCGCATTCCAGCATCATACTCTGGCTGCTTCGGATTGAAGACCTCCTTCGGCAGAGTGCCTAGAGGTCCCCTCCCCCTTGTGCACACACATCCGCTCTGGTGCATGGGCCCCTTGACCAGGACTGTGGAAGATGCCGCACTATATCTGGACTGTGTGGCTGGATATCACCCTTGTGACCCCGAGTCTCTTCCTGCTCCAGCCCAATCCTTCTTAAAGCGGCTGAAGAATATGCCCACTGGTCTCAGGATCGCCTATAGCCCTACCCTGGGATACGCCCGGGTACAAAAAGAGGTGATGATAAAGATAGAAGAAGCCATAAAATGCTTTAATGATATGGGACACCAGGTGGAGCTCTGGGAAGGCGAACTGCCTGATGCGGGTGAAACCTGGTCCAATCTCTTTAATCTTGATTTATATGGCCAGCTTCATCAAGACCTTGATAGTAATCGGGAGGAGATGGGAAAAACCCTGGTGAAAGCCCTGGATCAGGTCAGGTCTTTTTCCATAGAGGATCATATTGAGGCCCGAAAAGTCAGGACCGAGCTGAACCGAACCATAAGAGAGCTCTTCGACCAGTTTGATCTCCTCCTCACCCCCGCCATGCCCACTGAGGCCTTTGCTGCCAAAGGTCCCCCACCAGGGGAGATTGATGGACATCCCATCCCCCTGCTCGGGGCCGTAGCCTTTACCTATCCCTTCAATCTGACCGGCCACCCTGCCGCTTCAGTGCCTGCAGGTCTCACCAAAAACGGGCTTCCTGCAGGTTTGCAGATCATCGGACCCCGGCACCGGGATGATCTGGTGCTCCAGGCCTCCTATGCCTTTGAGCGGATGAAACCATGGAATGATCGCTGGCCAAATATTGGGTAGACTATGGTACAAAAAATCCGCTCTTTGATCCCAATAGCGCTGGCTGCCAGCATTGATTCCCTTTTACGACCAGTATGGAGATTAATGAAATGGAGAAAACGATTATAACGACATCCCCGGCAGATTGTCCTGAAAACTGCGGAATAATAGCAAAAGTGAAAGACGGCCGTATTATCAAACTGGAGGGAAATCCAGAGCATGGTTACACAAAGGGCTTCCTATGCAGAAAAGGCTATCGATACCTGAATCGTGTTTACAGTAGTAAGAGGGTATTGTTTCCACAAAAAAAGGTCAAAAGTGGATGGAAACGGATCAGTTGGGATGAGGCACTTGATACCATTGCGGAGAAAATCAAATTCTTTCAAGATACCTATGGGAATGGCTCGATTATGCATTTCCAAGGAGCCTCCTCTTGGGGCGCAACCAAGCAACTGGTCAAAAGATTCTTCAATCTCCTGGGTGGTGTGACAACAATAAAAGGCTCCCTCTGCTCCGGATCAGCAAGAGCCGCTCAAGAGGCTGATATTGGTGTTCGACTGGGAAACGATCCGGAGAGTATTCTGAAGAGCAAGGTGGTTATTATTTGGGGGAGAGATCCAGCCAAAACAAGCATCCATTTACTGCCACTCTTAAAAAGAACCCGGGAACAGGGTGCACGATTAATCCTTATAGATCCTATCCGCACCAAGACCGCATCGATATGTGACAAGCATATAGCACCGCGGCCTGGAAGTGATGGATTCTTAGCCCTTGGGATTGCCAAAGAACTCTTGGAAATGAGCCTCGTTGATGCTGATTTCATTGAAAATCATACCGCAGGATATGACACATATCTGGAAATACTGAATTCCTTTTCTATGGAAAAAATTGCTGAAAAATGTGATGTCGAACCTCCAGTCATCAAGAAGCTGGCCCACACCTACGGTGGGCAAAAGCCGTGTTCAATACTTCTGGGCTGGGGAATAAACAAATGGGAGCATAGCCCCGAAATGATTCGCTTGATCGATGCCTTAGGAGCGCTGGCTGGTAATATAGGCATTGCAGGTGGTGGGGTTAACCATGGGTTTCAAACTGGGCGACATTTTGATCCACAGGTATTGGCCCCTGAAGCAGTAAAATACAGACGAGAGATAGCAGAACCCCTTTTTGGGCAGGGAATCATAGAATCCAAAAACCCACCTATCAAAATGATATGGATCAACGGAATAAATCCCGTTGTTTCTTGTCCCAACTCAAACAAGGTTATTGAGGCCCTGAAAGGTCTCGATTTTGTGGTTGTGGTTGATCACTTTATGACCGACACCGCTGATTTCGCCCACATCTTCCTTCCAACTACAACCTTTCTGGAAGAGGAAGACATCGTTGTCAGTTGGGGACACAACTGGATTGGCCCCGTGAACAAGGCCATTGAGCCTCTGGGAGAATCCAGGTCAGATTTACAGATCGTGCAAGAACTATCAAAGAGACTCGGACTGGAAAAAGAAATGGAGGGCACACCAAGGGAATGGTTGAAAAGGATTTTTCAACCCATGGAAAAGGCAGGGCTCTCTGTGGAAAGGGTGATGCAATCTCCTGTAAGATGCCCAATAGCTCCTATGGTTGCCTTTGAAGATAAAAAGTTTTTAACGCCTTCGGGGAAGTTCGAGTTTCTAAAGGAATTGTACAAGGAACGAGATAATGAATTTCCCTTTCATCTTTTGACACCTTTGAGCAGTACCTGGCTCCTTTCTCTTATCTTAGAGGAAGAGCATCCGGACATACCGCAAGCTCTTATCAATCCAAACGTAGCAAGACAAAAAGGCATCCCAGACAAATCCCGTGTCTTACTTAAATCTATCTCTGGAGAATTAATAGCGGAAGCCCGTGTATCAAACATAGCCCGGGAAGATACCATCGTGATATCACATGGAACCTGGATCAAGAAAGGGGGCGGAGTAAATAAACTAACACAAGACCTCATCTCCACCTCTGGAAATATGGCAGCATTTTATAGCACCACAGTGTCCATACAGGCCTTACCTCCTGCATAGGAGGGGTTTCGCTCTCAAGGCTTGTAAAGACTTTGCCTTGGGCCTCGTTGTGTATGTATAGTCAGTGCCTGAACGAAAAAAGCGTTCAGACACGATTTTGGATTTTGGATTGCGGACTTTGGATTCAAAAACGAAAACAATTTCAGCCCGCTGAAGATTTCTGAGCAAAACTGTAGAAGCAAATTGCGAGCTTTTCGGTCAGCCACTAATTGATCTTATAAGTCCTATTTCTAATCATCGTCTAAAAAGAGGAGGTACCAATCATGTTTGAAACACTGGATGTTATGATCTCTCTTGGTGTTGTGTTTTTGATTCTGAGCATGGTTCATAAATACCTGATCAGCCTGATTAAACGGCTATTGAGCATCAAGGCGGAGGTTGTTGCTGAGGAGATGAAGACATTTATTGGGGAAAATACCTCCAAGTTTCTGATTCCCTATCTTGAAAAAAAGGCAAAATATCTGAATTGCCTGGACCAAAGGCATGGAACTGCTTTGTTTAAGAAAGGGGAAACTGGCCTTCGCCGCCTTGACCAGAAACAGCTAGCAGAAGTCGTAGACAGTCTAGAAAAGTTCATGGAAAAAAAATCTGTTCGAAAACTGCAGCAAGAATTCGCTGATCAACTGCCCGAGGGCACAACTAAGAAGAAGATCGACGAAATCAGAGACCACCTCGGCACCCTAAAAGGTAAAATTGAGACCATGTATGAGAACACAACAGAAAAGATGACCGAGGTATATGAATCGAGGCTCCGCCGTCATACCCTCATCTGGGGTCTGGTGCTCGCCGTACTTATTAATGCTGATTTTCTGTATATGTATAGCTCCCTATCAAAGAACGCCCTGATTCGTGGAAAACTTGTTGCCCAGGTCGAAATCATTGACAGACAGATGCAACTGATGTCTGAACAGATAAAGCAAAAAGAAGTAGAAGAAATAAACAGAGTGCGGCCAGTTATCAAAGAGGCTGAGGCAAACATATCGAAACTAACCGAAAATTTAGACAAGGCCGGACTCAGCCTGGGCTGGACACAGGAAAAGCTAGCCCCAGTGTTTAAAGGGTGGGGAGCTTTTTTTAATAAGCTGCTCGGTCTCTTTATATCGGGCCTCCTCATCAGTTTTGGTGCCCCGTTTTGGCACGACTTGCTGTCATCATTTACCGGGCTTCGGAGGAGACTAGAGGAGAGGGAAAAAAGAAAAGAGGGTTCGCCACCGCCTCCTGCAGGCAGTCCTTGAGAACCAGGTTCTTAGGTACCGCAAGACCTTTGTTCAGATTGGGAGCTTATACACTAATGACTGATAGTTGGTTGTGTGTCCGGATATGGTATGTAATGATACGGGAAATATACCATCACATCCCGTTTTTGATGACTCTAAACAGAATTGACCTCAGAAAAGGAGAAAATTATGGCAAAAAAAACCGATGCAGTTTTTGAAGGAGGAGGTGTCAAGGGCATAGGTTTGGTTGGTGCGGTGTCAGAGATTGAGAAGGCAGGTTACGTCTTTGAAAATCTGGCAGGTACCTCCGCAGGGGCAATTGTTGCATCACTGCTGGCAGTGGGCTACACGGCAGCAGAAATCAAGGAAGAACTCAAGAAGCTCAACTATAATAATTTTAAGGATGAAGGGTTGCTCGATAAGCTCGGTTTTCTCGGGAAGGGTTTAAGTATCGGATTTGAATACGGCATTTATGAAGGTGAGTTTTTCGAGAACTGGCTTGATACCTTGCTGAGAGCAAAGAAGAAAATTACCTTCGGCCACGTCCTCATGCCTGATTACCAAGAAAAGGAAACAGCCAAGAAATATAAATACAAGCTTCAGGTAATTGCAGCAGATCTCACGGACAGGAAATTACTCGTGCTCCCCGGAGACCTGGAAGAATTGGGTTACAACCCCGATACATCGGGGTGTTGAGCAATTATCCAATCTGGCTTTTGGACGATGGCACCAGCACTCCACCATGGCCTACATTTGGATTCAAGCTCATGGAACCAAACAGCAGGAAATTAATGGGGCCAAACAAAAATCCCATAAATAATCCAGTAAGCTTTTTGAAGGCCCTTGCCGGTACCATGATGGATGCCCATGATAATTACCATATTTCCAAATCAAGGGGGGACTATCAAAGGACCATGGGTATTCCTACTGTTGTCACAGTTAAAGGCGTAGAAAAGGAGATCAAAACTACGGATTTTGATATTACTCAGGAAGACAGCGAGGCGCTTTTCCAAAACGGTGTAAGGGCCGCTCAAAAATTCCTGGAAACCTGGGACTTTGAGGAATGGAAAAAAAATTATAGGCAGAAGACCTCTTAGCAAAGAGGATTATAGAATTTAGGGATTTA
>JAFDDT010000121.1 GCA_019310725.1 Deltaproteobacteria bacterium
GCGGGCGGGCCCACTCATCTAAACTATGTGGGGCATAATCCAAAAAAAAGATACCCATACCCTGCAAGAGGCTTAAAAATCAATAGCCTTAGGTTTCACTATGACGTGGCCCTGATGATTCATGCCAGCCCAGGCGCAAGGTTTGGGGCTAGCTCATGAGTGGAAATGTAGCGTTGGGTCCTCACATGTCACAAAATCCTATATTAAAGGATATGCTTTTCCATATCTGCCTTACAGAGAATACAGCCAAGCAGATCCTATTGTGAATCATGAAATTGCCGGTAGAGCCAAAAGGTAGGCGTGCAAAATGAAGGGGGATAAAATGAGATCGGACGTAAAAAGTGCGCACTCCTGCAAGTTTAACTTTATGTTAGAGGCGCACAAATGGTATACAGCCAAATAACCAACCTAACCCCTGCAAGAGAGCATTTTCACAAATTGGGGCAGGAAAGGAGGTAAGATTACATGAAAGGAATCATTATCTCAGCGGAAGATATTTCTGTGTCAGGTGAATTGAACGATACTTTCACGGCTCAGAAGATATGGGAGGCACTCCCTCTCGAAGGCACAGCCAAGACCTGGGGTGATGAAATCTATTTCGAGACCCCGCTCGTAATTGAGCAAGAGCAGGAAGCCCGCGCTGACGTTGAAGTAGGTGACTTGGGATACTGGCCGCCTGGTAATGCCATCTGTATCTTTTTTGGGCCAACTCCTGCAAGCACTGGCGAAGATCCACGTGCAGCCAGTCCAGTCAATATTTTCGGGAGCGCAAAGGGCAACGCGACACGGTTTCGAGCTGTTCAGGGCGGTGCAACCGTTCAAATCGGACGTTCTGACAAAGAACAGGGATAACATGCAAGCCACTGGAGTGGTAAAAACGGTGATCAGAGCGAATGCAGTAGGATAAGGAGTTGCCAACCACAAAAGATGATGAACCAAACAAGACCTCAGTATATCCTCGTTGAAAAATACTCGGACCTTTGCCGGATAGGCGCAGGTCTCCAAAAAGAGGAGGCTATCGGTGTGGATCTTGAAGCTGATTCTATGTTTCATTACCAGGAAAGGGTCTGTCTCGTACAGATCTCCACACAGACTCAGAACATTCTGGTTGATCCCCTCGCTGTGAAAGATCTTTCACCCCTCACACCGGTCTTTGCAGACTCTCGGGTACGAAAGGTTTTCCATGGAGCCGATTACGATATCCGTTCCCTGTACAGAGATTTCGGTATTGAGGTACACTCTCTGTTCGACACCGAGATTGCGGCCCGGTTTCTTGGGTTCAGGGAGACCGGTCTTGCCAGCCTATTGAGACACATGTTCGGGCTGATTATTGAAAAGAAGTATCAGAAAAAAGATTGGTCGCAAAGACCTCTGCCTCCTCCAATGTGCATCTATGCCGCTCAGGATTCCTCCCACCTTCTGACCCTGAGCAGACGGTTTGAGAAGAAACTGCGCACCAAGGGGTTGCTTTTCTGTGTGGAGGAAGAGTGTGAGGCCCTCAGCAAGGTACGCCCAGCGCCGCGGGAGGATAGTCCGTTGTTCCTGAAATTCAAGGGGGCGGGGAAACTCGATTCCCGAAGTCTGGCGGTCTTGGAGTCCCTGTTGCGATTCCGGGACGATGCGGCCAGACAGCGGGATCTCCCACCCTTCAAGATCGTGGGGAATCTACCTCTTTTGGAGATGGCTCAGAAAAAGCCAGTTACTCCAAGTCGCCTAATGGCTCTGAGAGGTTTGAGCCCCAAACAGGTTAAATCCCTGGGCCAGCCCCTTCTGGAGAGAATACGCAGGGCGCTGAACCTCCCCGAGGAAGCGCTGCCCACCTATCCCCGAAAGCCCAGGCCGGCCTATGACTACAAGGTTACAAGGCGGGTCAAGGCACTTAGGGAATGGCGAGAACACCGCACAAGCAGTCTCGGCATTGATTCTGCCCTGACCCTGAGCAATGCTCAAATCCGTGCATTGGCCCTGGAAAATCCCGATCATCCGCATGCCCTTGAACAGATGACCGAGATAAAGAACTGGCAGAAACGCCTCTTTGGCCCTGAGATTTGTGCCCTTCTCAAGACGATCGGATGACCCAAAATGGTTTATTGCACCCTAAGCCTTAGAATCATAGGCTCCATCTATGTAAACCATTTTGAAACGCCTGCCCGCCATTTAAGCAAGGCGAGGCGGGCGGGCCCACTCATCTAAACTATGTGGGGCATAATCCAAAAAAAAGATACCCATGCTCTGGACTTTGACGCTAGCCTGCTAAAAGGTAGCCTTGACTTCCGAGATGGTTTTCTTCAGGGTAAATTCAAGCTCTTTCAAGGTCACCCCGAAAACACGTATTTCATCGTAATACGTCAGGCTTATGGTGACGTTGTTGTTTTCATCTTTTGTTATTCTGAAGTCTTCTCCAGTAAAATCACACCCCGCTTCCTTCATCTTCTGGGTTAAAAATGTTCTGGTATCCCGCACACTGTTTTTGGTTCCATATATCGCAGCAGCTTCCACATCCTGCCCAAGCCAATATTTGTCCCAGTAGGGCTTCACTATACTCACCACGAACCAAATGATAATAACTAAAAATATAAGGTTTAGGATCTTCTTGAACATTGTATCACCCCCCGCCTATAGTCTTTTCTCCCGAAACAGGTGTTCATGCCAGAAAAGATTATGCGATGAAGCGCCACATCGAATGGTAACCATGGGTCAATGTTTTTCTCTCGCCATTCCCCTCTTCTCGTATTTCACTATTCCTTATGGCAAAAATACCTTTTCGCGGTAATATCTCAATTCACTGATGGATTCCTTGATGTCGCTTAGTGCCAGATGGGTCTTTTTCTTTTCATAGATAGGAAGTGATGGATACCATCTTCTAACCAGTTCTTTGATGGTGCTTACATCAATATTCCTATAGTGAAAGAAGCTCTCCAGGGTGGGCATATGTTTTTTAAGGAATTGACGGTCCTGGCCAACAGAGTTTCCACACAGGGGGGACTCATCTTTCTTGCAGAGGGGAGAAAGGAATTCAAGTGTCTCTTGTTCAGCGCTCTGGCAGTCACAGGACGAGGATTTGACTCGATCCAGCAGACCCGATTCTCTGTGGTGGATCATACTCCACTCATCCATGAATAGAAGTACCTCATCGGGCTGGTTTATCGCCAGGTTCGGACCCTCTGCCACAAGTTCCAGTTGATGGTCGGTTACCACCGTGGCAATCTCAAGGATGAAATCCCTTTCAGGGTTCAGACCTGTCATTTCTAGGTCTATCCAGATTAATCTATTGTTCAAGATCCAGCCTCAATTATGGTCTTTGAAGATAAATAAATCGTAACTTCTCAATAAGTTCGGGTTCCATCATTGTGAGCAAAGCGAAGCAATCTCCAATATCGCAATGAGATTGCCACGTCGCTCCGCTCCTCGCAATGACCGTAAATGTCAACGCCAAGGAATCACCCGAACTTTTTGAGAAGTTACAATAAATTTGTGTTCAAATTGTGCAAGAAATCTTTGTACACACAGGAAAGCCTTTGCTCTAAAGCCCCTCAGAAGAATGAACGGCGATTCAACTTATTACCGCCTGTTTGGTTCCGGCGTATCCTGCTTAAGAATTAAAAGATTGATGGATTTGGAGATTGAGTTTCTTGTCTGTGAAATTTTGTCCACTCTATGTAAATAGAGGCAGCGAAGCCACTCCTTAACCTTGGGCACTTTTCCGGTTTATCCGGGCTAGCATATGCTGCCAAGATTATCTTCCTGTAAAATTTACCCCAAGTTATTGAGTATTCAACTCATATCGACTGTAAGAGAGCATCCCGAATCGGAAGGAAGGAATATCCACAGTGCTTGCCTATAGGCTCATGAGGTTTTTTCAGAAGGTCATATCCTCATGTTTTTGCCTGCTATTCTGCCTTAGGTCGTGGAAGCAGCCCTGCCATCTCAACTATCTCATGCACCCTGTGCTCCCATTCAATCGCCATGAGGTGAACCCCAGCAATGCCCTCTATTTCACTAAGTTCCTGTATCTGTTCGGAGACAATCTTCATTCCCTCGGACGCAACATTTCCCTTTCCCGCCCCCTTTAATCGCTCGATCATCTCTTCAGGGATGATAATCCCGCTGACATTCGCAGCCATATACCGTGCCATACCTACAGATTTAAGGGGGGTTACACCAGCTAAGATCTTACACCTTTCATGGAGTCCCATATCTACTACCTGCTTCATGAATTCCTTGAAGCGCTTCATATCATAGATACACTGGGTCTGTATAAAATCAACCCCGGCCTCCACCTTTTTGGCGAGCCTGTGAACCCTGTATCGAAATGGATCTGCAAAGGGGTTACATGCTGCCCCAATAAACATCTTGAAATCGCCTTCTATCTCATCTCCACAGATTACCTTATGCTCGTCTCTCATGGTTTTGACCATATAGATCATCTGGATGGAGTCTATATCAAAGACATTCTTTGCCTCAGGATGATTTCCAAATGACTGGTGGTCACCAGAAAGGCAGAGCATGTTTCTAATTCCCAGGGCGTTCGCACCAAACAGATCAGACATCATAGCTATCCTATTGCGATCCCTGGCCACCATCTGCATATTCGGCTCCAGACCTTCGTCTATCAAGATTCTTGCCGCTGCAATCGATGACATTCGCACAATAGCTGTCTGATTATCAGTAATATTGACTGCATCCACATTGTCCTTTAGCATGGATGCCTTCTCTCTAACCACTCCCACATCTGTGCCCTTTGGGGGACCGAGCTCACCAGTAACAACGAATTCACCCTTTTCCAAAAGCCTTTCGAGATTGCTTCCAGACTTCATATTCTCATATCCTCCCTTATTATCTTTCTCGGGCCACCGCTATGACTTGGTCTCCAGTCCTTATACATTTCAACCGGCTTTATCCTGTCCAGTTCTCCCAGGGCCTCGAGCCGCTCAATAATGAGATGCCAGGCACAATCAGTATCCTTGCTAATTTCACATTTTCCATTAGAAGATCCGCCACATGGACCATTGAGCAGACTTTTGGCGCATCGCGTAATTGGACAGATGCCGCCGGTTTTTTCCAGCACACAGTCTCCACAACCAACACAGCGTTCCTCCCAAATCCCAACGTCCAGGTTTGCGCCCATAAAGGTAGTGTTTAGGCCAGGCACTACCTTGATTGGTTTCTTTGTTATGATACGGTTAAAAAAGGCCGTTGAATATTGAACTCCAACCCCGCAGGCCATAGATATCACAATATCTGCCTTTTCAACCTTATCAATTAATACAGGATCATTCATGTACTCATCATCACACTGGCGCAAGGCCATGGCCTCCTCAACCTCTATGTCCTTCTTGTTTTTCTGAAATGCCAAACGCAATTGCGATCCCAGAATCTTAACCTCCTCTTCCCCTCCAGCCATACATATAGTAACGCAGGAGCCACAGCCCACAATAAGGATCTTTGAAAAACCCTCTACCATGGACATTATCTCTGAAAATGGTTTTCTTTCACCTACTATCATAATCTATCTCCCTCTGTTTTTACTATTCAATTGTCATTACTTGGTGCACTGAAGGATTTGGACCTAAAGACCGAACCTTTTTGGTTATGCCGTTGAGGATATCGACAAATTTCTTTGCCCCCGGGCCAGGCACAAAATCAAACATCAGTCGTTCTGGTTCCAGCCCCGCCTCTTGTATCAAGGACTGCGCCCGCTCCACCCTCTTTTTGGCCCTAAAATTGCCCTCTTTGAAATAGCATTCCCCAAACTTGCAACTAATAACCACAACTCCATCAGCACCAGCTTCAAGGGCCTTTAGAAGATGGAGAACCTCCACCTTACCGGTGCATATGACCCTGATAATCCTCACATTGGTTGGGATTTGAAAACCCATCTTTCCAGCCACATCTGCAGCAGCTAAGGCACAATAATGGCAACAAAAAGCAATTATCCTTGGTTCAAATTCGCTCATTTCTATCTCCTTATATTCACTATGCCAGCATTGTCTCTATTTGAGGAATGACATCAAAATCTGTAAAGCTCTTCAGACTTATTGCATCGTTGGGGCAGGAACTTACGCAGACCCCGCATGCCCTGCACTCAACAGGAACAATCTCGGCTACACCATCATCATTTGTGAAGGGCACGCCAAAAGGACATACCCTTACACAGGTTAAACAGGCTATACATTTACCGGGATTTACCTCTGCAAATACATTCTGATGAACGATTTTATGTTTTGTCAGCACCGACAATGCCCTGATTGCAGCGGCCTTTGCCTGGGCAATGCTCTCATCTATTGTCTTGGGGCCGTGTGAAAGGCCGCATAGAAATACACCCTTCTTGCTGAAGTCCACAGGCGTAAACGTCATATAATCTTCCTCGTCAAAGAAGTTGTACTCACCCAATGGCACTCCGAGAAGCCTTGAGAGGGTGTTATTATCCTCACGCGGTATCATAGCGGCATTTAAGATAATTAGATCAGGCCTTAGCTCAATTTTTTCTCCTGTTCTAATATTATTTGCTTTTACCATCAGTCCATTATCCTGCGAAATATTTAATCCTTTTTCCTCATCATACCGGATAAAGCTAACGCCTGCCTCCTGCGCCTTTCTATACTGAATATCATTGAGGAAATAGGTTCTAATATCCCGGTGTAAATGGTATATATTCATATCAGGGTTAATCTCTTTCAGCTTAAGGGTATTTTTTACAGATTGTGAACAACACACCCGAGAGCAGTAAGGTCTTTCCTCATTTCTTGATCCAACACAATGTATAACTACTGCAGAGCTGATACCCTTCAACGCTGTATCATCATTTGCTATCATCTCCTCGAGCTCTAACTGGGTAATTACCCTTTTGCTATCTTTATATAGATACCCTTGAGGTACATGCTCTCTTCCCCCTGTTGCAACAATTATTGTTCCATATCCATTTTCATATTTTCCTGATGGCGTATTGATGCTGCTTGAAAATTGCCCCACACGTCCCCTTACTTCTCTTAACTCTGCACTAAAGATTACATTTATCAATGGATTTCCATTAATCTCTTTTACAAGCTCGTCAATGTACGCAGAGACATTTTTGCCTTTTGTATTGTAAGAAAGTCGCAGTGCATTACCTCCTAAGGTTTCAGTCTTTTCAACTATATCCACAGGTATCCTGTGGGATGATATGCTCAGGGCGGCTGTCATTCCTGCCACACCACCACCTAAAACAAGGCTTCGCTGTACCACATCTCTTGCGTAAACTGGTAAAGGCTCAAGGCCCTTTACCTTGGCCACTATTCCCTTGATTTCTTCTTTCATTCTTTCTGTGGCCTTATCCTTTTCTTCGGTGTTGACCCATGCACATAGTTCCCTTGCGTTTACCATCTCAACGAGAAATTTGTTTAGTCCAACCTGCCTGATCATATTTTGAAATTTGGGAAGGTGGCTGCGATAACTGCAGGCAACCATTACAACCCTGTTGATTTCCTTTTCTTTGATGCTTTTCTGAATCTCTTCCATTCCTTCAGAATAGCAGGCATACTGCACAACCCTGGTGTCTTCAACCCCGTCTAATGTGCCTGCAAATTCATGGAGCTGCTCTGTGTCTACCGTCCTGGATATAATCCCACCACATTCGCAGATATAAACACCAACCCTTGGTGGGATGCCGCTTACATCAAGCTCAGGCGGCAGGCTGCTTTTTTTGTTCTCAGGTTCAGCATCTGATAGAAAATTTGCTACTTCCATGGCAGCGGCCTGTGAATCTGCAACTGCTAAGGGCGTATCTTCAAGGGATTTAAAGCTGCCCCCCACTGCAATGCCGGGCAATGCAAGATTTGAGTGTTCGGCTAGTTCAGGAAATTTCCAGGAATTGAGCGGGATGCCAATAGACTCGGTTAACTTAACGCCATTTTGGGAAGGAATAAGACCTAAAGAGAGGACCACAAGGTCAAAGACCTCCTGAGTGGCCTCCCCGCCTGCTTCAGAGACATAATTTACCGTAAGGTTATTTGTTTCTGGATCCTCAGTAATGGATGAAACACTTCCCCTTATAAATTTTATCCCATTTTCCGTCGCCTCATCAAATACCTTCTCATGTGTCTTAGATATGGCCATTATGTCATTGTGAAATATTGTAATGTCGTTTTCCACATCCTTTGCCTGGGTAGACATTGCTGCGCGGATTGAATACATGCAGCAGACAGAAGAGCAATATTCAAGGCTATCATCGCCCGGTTTTCTTGAGCCTACACACTGGATAAAGGCAATCTTGTGGGCTATTTTACCGTCTGATGGTCTCGCTACCTGACCTTTTGTGGGTCCATAGATGCTGACCAATCTATCCATCTGAAAGTTATCGATAACATTTACCATCTTTCCATGACCGAGCTTTTTGGCCTCAGAAGAGCCGTAATAGGGCTCCACCCCAGGTGTAAGAACGATCCCGCCAACCTTTAGCTTCTGAATACTCTCTTTGGCATCAAGGTTTATGGCACCTGTGGGACAGACATCCACACACCTTGTGCATTCTTCACCCTTCATGTGCAGGCAGGTTCCAGGATCAATAGAAGGCCTGTTGGGTACTGCTCCGGCATAAGGCATACCGATCGCATTCCTTGATCCCAAGCCATAATTAAACTCACTTGGAACCTGTACAGGACATTCAGGCCAACATAGCCCACAGGTTACACACTTGATTTGATCTACATAACGGGGACTTCTTCTAATTGATACCGTAAATTCCCCTGGCTCACCCTCAATATTATCAAGTTCCCCTAGCGTTATTATCTCGATATTTGAGTTATTTGCTGCTTGCAGAAGTATTGGTGAAATTGCTCCAAGTGCAAAATTGTCTTCAGCAGTTCTATATAGCTGGACCATCTTCCCGCCAATATGTGGCTGCTTTTCTATCAAGTACACCTTAAAGTCAAGATCGGCTAGATCCAAGGCAGCATGAACCCCTGCTACCCCAGCACCAACTACTAGTACTGACTTTATCTTTTTAACATCACTACCCATCTCGATCTCTCTCCTTCTGTAATGAATTTGATATCAAGAAACATTCGCTGCTTAAGTATTCCAAAGGCTGTGATTTCGATGTTCATCTATCATTTCAGTTTGCATGTAGTCAAGGGAAAAACATTCTCAGCCAACGGATCAACAATGGATAGGGTTCGAGGCTCCATCTATGCCATGACCCCCTCAGAACAATAATCAGTTTCTTTGTATTCCAGTTGGCAATTGCAGCATATCAGGCCCACGTTTGCAACGCATCTGGACATTCTTTTGCCTCTTCCTCTCTTGTAAATCCTGCCCCTTTTTCGAATGCAACGCCTCAAGAAAATCTGCTAATTTCTCCTAAGCTAAGCTAGAAGATCGGCTTTTCTGAAGTAACTGGCCCTGGCGAATTTGAATAAAGCCGGACGGCAGCACACAAAAAACATGGCAAAAAAATATCGGGTCAGAATAAAACCAAAATATAAAATGTATACTCTGACCCCTA
>JAFDDT010000122.1 GCA_019310725.1 Deltaproteobacteria bacterium
GAGGGCCTCGATTAAGCGAGGGGATGTGTTCCTGGTGAATTTCGATCCCACAGTCGGCGCTGAAGCCAGGAAGACAAGGCCTGCGCTTGGCGTCTCCAATGACATCAACAACGCCCATTCTCCCATTGTTTCTATTACGCCTGGCGGACTAGACAGGCCACCTTGCAGCCCGTTTGAATACCAGGGTCTATGGCCATGACATTTTTTTGGCGAAGGGGTGGAGCAAGGAGGAGTTCGTGTAGATTGTGCAAATCTTGTTTTTACATTACTGTAGCCTCATGGTATCCTTTTAGAAAATCATAATGGAAAAACCTTATTCAAGGAGGACAATTTGGTGAAATTGAGGTTCTTTTTTTTGCTTGGTATTGTGCTGTTGTTTTTACCCAGCGCCTATGGCGAGGAATTGGAGGGTAAGCGCTTCCCCTCTCTGATATCCTCTCTCGATGTCCCCGCACAGCTTGATTTCTGTGAGGAAAGGGTACCGATTGAAATTCAGGGTATAAAAGAGCGGTTTGAAAAGGAGCTCCTTCTAAGCCTCTGGGATCGACCCCAGGTAATTCTCTGGTTAAAAAGGGTCCCTCGCTATATGCCCTATATCGAAAGCATGCTCAAAGAAAACAATGTGCCCGACGATCTCAAATACATTGCTATTGCCGAAAGCGCCCTGAGGCCTCATGTGAGCTCAAAGAGGGCGGCAATAGGATTCTGGCAGTTCATGAAGGACACAGGCCGAAAATACGGCCTCATTATCAACGAGCATGTTGATGAAAGACGGAACCTGTTTGCCTCTACTGGAGCGGCAATCCGGTATCTAAAGGACCTTCATGAAAAACTGGGATCATGGACCCTGGCAGCTGCTGCCTACAATATGGGTGAACAGGGCCTGGAGGCAGAAATCCTGGAGCAAGGAACCGATAACTACTATCACCTTTATCTCCCCTCAGAAACCCAACGGTTTATCTTTCGGATTCTCTCTGTAAAATTGATTGTCTCGAACCCTGAGCAATATGGCTTCTATCTGTCTGAAGGGGATTTCTACCCGCCCCTGGAATTCGACCGGATCAACCTAACGTGTTCCCATGATACGCCCATACGCATCATTGCTGAGGCAGCTAAGACCCATTTCAAGGCAATCAAGCACTTGAATCCAGAAATTCGGGGCCACTACCTGGGTCAAGGAAGTCATACCATTCTCATTCCAAAGGCATCATCCCAAGATTTTCACCACCAGTATCACAAACTCTTTCAGCAGTGGCTGACATCAAAAAAGGAGGCAATCTATATCGTAAAAGCGGGAGACAATCTCTCGTTGATTGCAGATCGGTTTAAAGTTCCCCTGGCAGCCCTCCTCATTTGGAACAAGCTGGATCTAAGGGCTGCAATCTATCCTGGAGATCGGCTGATCATCTACAGGATGGGATCAGAGTCCATGGAAGCTGACACAGGGATAGGGGGAGAGGAGGAAGATAACCTATAATTTTTCTAAAAAAACCTCATTACCAAATTTGTTGACCAAGGCCTTTTTCAGTTTTTCATAGTCCTCTTCTGAGTCTACCTCTACAACCAGATCCTGCTCATCCAACACCTTGAGGTATCCGTGGGATTTGACGATTCCAATTACCTGCTTTACGTCGGTGGTAACCCACCCTTTCATCCTGAGAACGAGCTCCTCTCCTGTAAATGCCCGTTCAATGGTTAGGTCAACCTGCCTCTTCTTGGCCTTCCACCCCAAAACAGACGGTTGAACGATAATAGGGGTCACCGGATCATACATCGCGGCACAGGTAAACCACAGTTTCGCCCTGATCATCTTCTTGTCCCTTGTTATAATTCTGGCCGAAAGAGACCCCCATTCCGGGTTTGTCAAACCCCTTTCTCTAGCCTGAAAACACAATGTTCATGAGAGGATAATAGGATCTTTTCTGATCCCAAATCACTTATAAAACCCTTGACAACGCCCGGGCCCTTTTCCTATTTTTACCCTGTCAGAAAGAAGGTCTTTCTATATTGCGGTTTCCTCTGAAGTCTCTGGCAGGGTTCCTATGATAAACCAACTGGAGATGAGCCTATGGAATTTGAAAAGCTAGTAACTGAACGCCACAGCACGAGGGTATTTTTAGATAAGCCAGTTTCACGAGAGGCGATCGAAAACTTGCTCCTTCTTTCCACGAAGGCCCCTTCTGCAATCAATCTTCAACCGTGGGAGTTTACCGTTGTTATGGGAGAAGAACGCCCCGTTGTTATGGGAGAAGAACGCCATCGTCTGAGCAGGATTCTGGTAAAAAGCATGCGTGAAAGAAACATCTCCTGTGGACCAGATGCGGTAAGCCCTCTGCCGGAGCATTTTATGGATCGCCAAAGAAAATTGATGGATTGCATCCTCCCTCATCTTGGGAAAGGGACACCGTTTCAGTATTTCATAAATGAGGGCTCCTGTAATTTTTATGGTGCCCCTGTAGCCATAATTGTAAGTATTGACCAGGCCTTTTCAAAATCAAGATTGGTTGATGTGGGTATTGCTGTAGGATACCTGGTGCTCGCAGCCCATAATATGGGTTTAGGGACCTGTCCGATCGGACTCATAAGCGCCTTTGACGAGGAAATCAGGGAGATGCTAAATATCTCGGAAGAAAAAAAGGTTGTTATGGGTGTGGGTGCTGGATATCCTGATCCAGATTCCCCTATTAACCTGGCAAGCTCCGATCGCGCACCCCTGCAAGAGGTGGTGAGGTTCTATTGATTGAAAAGCGCCTTAATGTTGCTCTTTAGTTTCTCCAGTCCTGCCCTTTCAAAAGCAGTCTTTCCAAAGACTCTTTTGAAATCTTGCGCATTCATTCTCATAATGGTGTCAGTGGGTGGCATTGAGACAGTGGGGGCATCTTCCTTATTGAAAGGGCAAACCTCCTGACACACATCACAGCCAAAAAAGGTATCCCCCATTTTTTTTGCCATTTTTGTATCAATATCATGCCTCGCCTCAATAGTCAGGTAAGAGAGACATTGAGAAACGTCGATATAAAACGGGGCCTTCAGCGCCCTAGTAGGACAAGTATCAATACATCTCGTGCATGATCCGCACTGGTTTTCTATCTCCCTAGCAAAGGGGATAGAGAATTGGGCTGTGGTCAAGATCTCAATGAGAAAACAGTATGATCCGTAACCTGGAACAATGAGCATATTGTTTTTGCCGAAAAAACCGATTCCACTGGTTACCGCAAAGCTCCGTTCAAGAATGGGAGCTGAATCAACACATACCCTGCTGCTGCTTTCGGGAAAAATCTCCCTGATATAGGTGCACAGCTCCTTTCCCAATCTTCTCAGCCGGACATGGTAATCCTCTTGTTCAGGCGTGCTGTATCTCGAGGCATTGTATCCGTCAGGGGTCGATGGCTTGCATGCAGGATATGGATATGCAAGAGAGACTATGGTCTGTGACCCATCAAGGAGTCTCCTCGGGTTTTTTCGCAGACCTGTATTCCTCTTGAGATACGTCATATCCCCTATTTCAACATGTTCAAGCCAGCTAAGAAAAAAGTCAAAGTGAGCCGGTGTCTGTGGTTTGGAAAAACCTGCAGCAATGAAGCCAAGTTCTTTGGCCCTGTCTATGAAGTCCTGGCTACTCATGGCAACCTATTCTTTAACCCAGATTTTGCAGTAGGCATCATAGCGAGGCACAAGAAACCTTAGCGAAACGAGCAGTTGGAGAGATTTTGGCCCGCAGGCATATTAATAAATATGTCCAGGACCAAAATCTCAAAACAAGCGTTGCAGCAAGGTTTCTAAGGCCGCAGTAGATGGCTACTGCAAAATCTGGGTTTAAGTACCCAAAGTGTCGCACAAGCCATAACCGCACTTGTTGCTGCCCACTGCCTACTGCTTACCGCCTACTTGTTTTGTCCAGCCTCTCAAGGAAATCCTTTACCCACGGCGGATTATATATTATGACATAGGCAAGAAAAAATGAGGTCAGGGGCAAAAAGAAAATACACAGGTCAACCAAAACAACACCTAGTGCTAATAAAATACGTTTTTGTAGACTCATATCATATATTTACCATAACTTGTATATTCGATCAAATTGCGTGTAAAATACATTGGCATAGGCGAATCAACTTGACTAATGGAAATTGCCTTTGATAGGAACTATGCATGAACATTCTTGATCTGATTATCGTTGGGGTGATAGCTTTTTTTGTCATTAGGGGTATTTTCAGGGGATTTTTCAAGGAGATATCTTCCCTGGCTGGGATCATTTTTGGATTTCTTATTGGCAATCATTACCACCCACAAATGGCCACGCTTATCAGGCCGTATATCCCTTTAGAGAAATCTCTTTCCCTTATCAGCTTTATCATTCTATTCTTCTTAGTGTTTTTTTTCTTTAGTTTGCTCGGAATCCTTTTGCATCATCTCTTTAAAAGGCTTTTTATTGGTTGGTTTGATAGAAGCCTTGGCATTGGTCTTGCCCTGGTTAAGGGGATTATTGTATCTTATCTTCTCATTGTGCTCCTCACCTTTTTCATGCCCTCCAAGAGCCCCCTCATCGCCCATTCCAAGTCAGCTCGTTTGGTCATTGTCTCCTATCAGTCTATGTCTAGACTCATATCACCAGATCTTTACCAGACGTGGAAGAAAAAGATATCTAAGGAGTCGAAAAAGGTGGGTAAGGCCATCTCTGAAAGCAAAAAGGCAGTCAAAAAACTCCCGGAAATCTTTCCTGAAAAAGAAAAATAGGATGTACCAAAGTTGAAAGTGTCTAAAGTGAGCTTGCGAAGTTTCGCCTCAAATCGACGAGATAAAATGGCGTTATCGAAACCCTAACACTTGCATAATCCAGCCATTCTTTTTGTGTCTTGAAAGACTAATTCAAAATCCGAAATTCCAATACCCGCCTGCCATGCATTTAAACCGGTGTTTCTGCTCATAGTTGGCGGTACAATGATATTCTCAGGCATTGCTGTTGATTTACTCACAGGCATTGCGGGCAGGCCGAAACTCGAAACAGATTCAAATCGCCAAATGACCAAAATCCAAAAAGATATTTAGACCATTTGAGATTTCGATTTTTATATTGTTTCGGCCTGCCCTGGCGCGATGTTTCTGGAATAACCTGCGATCGTTACGGTATTTCGCAGGTGTGGTCGTTATAGGTATGCTTTGTTATCCAGGTCTGGGCCGGGGATTTAGGGTTTCGTGCTTCGAATTTGCGATCTTAAAAACTGGAAAACGATGATGCGGTCTGATTGATTTCTTTAAGTTACTTTTGGGACACGATACTAGGTTTGGCTTCCTTATACCCACTCCGTCCCGGTAGGACGAGAGTCCGTTCGGGAGAGGGCATGACGGTCAATATCCGGCCACAGTCGGCCGGACATTTGTCTGCGGTTGTCTGCGTCGGTCTGCGATTTATTGATTTGGGAGGGAGATATATGGATCAGCTGGATAAATCTACCCCAGCAATTCAAGGGCAACGCGGCAATATGTCTCAACGCCTGTCAGCAGAACATCTTCATTCAAGTCAAATTTCGGGTTATGAAGGGGGGCACATCCCTCACGCCCCACGCCGAGGAAGAAAAAGCAGCCTTTCGATTTTTCCAGGTAGAATGCCATATCCTCACCACCCATGGTCTGCTCAGGTTCAATAACCCGCTCTTCGCCAACCACATCTGCAGCGCATCTGCGAACCACCTCAGCCGTGGATTCGTCATTAAGCAACGGCGGGTATCCTTGCGCATATTTCAATTCGTACTCCGCACCCATTGAGCCACACACGCCACGGACAATCTTTTCAATGCGCTCGGGCCAGGAATTCCAGATTTCTCGGTCAAACGTCCTCGTGGTACCGCACATTTCGGCTTCCCCAGGGATAACATTAAAGGTGCTGCCGGCTTGGAAGCTGCCGACAGTGACGACCGTTGGGCTCAAGGGATTCATCTGCCGGCTTGCAATGCGTTGTAGCGCGTTAACGACCTGGGTACCCACCTCAAGCGCATCGATGCACAGATGAGGCATGGCGCCATGGCCCCCTTTCCCAATAATTTTAATGTCAAAGCGATCCATGGCCGCCATGAGATACCCAGCCTTCACTCCTATACTTCCCTCTGGTATGGCAGGCCACACATGACACCCTACGGAAAAATCTACGTGGGGATTTTCCATAACACCTGCCTCGATCATGGGCTTGGCGCCTCCAGGGCCCTCTTCAGCAGGCTGAAACAGAAACTTGATGTTCCCATTCAATTTATCCTTAACCTTGTTCAGAATCGTTGCAGCACCCAATACCATAGACATGTGGCCGTCATGACCACACGCATGCATAGCTCCCTGGTGGGTTGAGGCAAAAGGAAGGCCTGTTGCTTCAGTAACAGGAAGGGCGTCCATATCGGAACGGATCATCAAGGTTTTTCCAGGACCTGCAAGCTTCATCAAACCCACGACACCGGTTTGAGCAATTCCCGTCTGCACTTCAAGCCCCTGTCTCCCTAAGTAGTCCGCTACATAAGCAGAGGTTTTCTTTTCGGTATAGGCAGGTTCCGGGATCAGATGTAGGTCTCGACGCAATTTAGTGATAAGGTCCTTATGTTCACGCACAAGTTTTGTGAAATCCATCATAGCAATACTCTTAACATTTGAGGTTGTTTCAAAATAGACGTCACCTCCCAGCGTACTCCAAGGCCTGCTTAGATTATGACGAGCTCCCAGGTTGCAGCATGATAGGTAGCTGGGCGAGATGAAGGGAAGCTTCATCCCGCCGGCAGCTTACAAGGTGACAAACTTTTGGACGTGCTCCTTATCCATAGGTTTGGTGAGCAAGGAGACAATAATCAGAACGATGAAATTCAGGACCAGACCTTGGATTCCTGGATGGATGCCCCAAAACTTCGGGATGAAATGGAGTACGATCCCAAAATTGAACAGCACGCCTACAAGGATTCCACAGATCGCCCCGGCCTTTGTTGCCCTTGGCCAGAAAAATGTTGCCACAGCCAACGGAAGGAGCTGCACGATAGATCCGTAAGCCCCCAGCAACAATGAAACCAGCGTCTGCCCACCAAAGATGGCCACCAGGTACGAGACCGCCCCGAATCCCACCACGGAAATACGGATCCACAGGGTTGCCTGTTTGTCCGTGTGTTTTTCCTTTCTCAGGGGCTCCACAAGGTCCTGCGCGAAGATGGAGCCCGCCGCGTGGGTGATGGTATCCTGGGTGGACATGGCGGCGGCAAGGGCTGCTGCTAGAACCAATCCTACAATTATCGCAGGAAATTTCAAGTGAATAAACATATATGGCAAAATCCGATCAGGAGCGCCCAACACGTCGGGAGTCACCTGCATGATTCCGGCGAACCCGATAAAGAGCACCGGCACCAGAAAAATGGCGAAGGTGGGATACATAACGATGGTTTGCTTGAGCACCCTTTCGCTCTCTGCTGTGTACGCCTTCATAAATAGATGGGGCCACATGGCAAATCCCAGCACCGACACCAGCAAGGCGCTGCTGAAAGCGGCAAAGCTCATTTTGGTTCCGGGGCCAACCAGGAGATGAGTTGGTTTGGCCTCTGCAATCTGCCGAAACATCTCTGCAGGTCCCCCATAAAGCTTGTAGGCAAAGTAGAGCCCAAGTATCCAGGCAATGGTAATCATAAAGGCGCCCTGGAACACATTGGTCCAGGCCACACCTCGCACCCCGCCATAGAAGACATAGATAACAACAACCACATACGCTATAAGCGCGCCCGCCCAAAAGGGTATGCGTCCTCCTGAGGCGACCTCAAAGATATAGGCACTGCCCTTCATCTGCAGCGTAATATACTGGATGAAAGCCAGCACAGAGACGACCGCAATGATCACGGACAAGGCATTGGATTGAAACCGATCCGTAAAGAGCTGTGCCTGGGTCACGTACTTAAATCTTCTTCCAGCCCGCAGCGCTCGGGGGCCCCATAGCCACCAAGGTACCAGGCCCAGAGCGCAGTACCCTAAGATATAGAAGGCTGCCGCCCCCTTGGAATAGGCCCAGCCAGGTCCGCCCAGGTAGGCAAAGGCGCTAAAGATAGCCCCTCCCATCAAAAAGTACATCACAAAAAAACCAAGGTTTCTGCTGGCCGCAATATATTCAACAACAGACCTTTCCCTGCCACGCCCTGCCGAGGATCCCAGAAACAGAATAAAGAACAGATAGATAAAAATTATTATAGTAACCGTAAGCCATGACATTAGGAACCACCTCCTTCCGCAAGGTCTTTCGCTTCAGCAAAGTAAAGGATCAGAAGCGCTACAAATTCAATTGCAATAAAAAGCACGATAAAGAACATGCCAAAAGGCATCCCCCATACCATTGGTTCGACTGAATTAGCAAACAGCCAATAGAAGGCCTGAATCAGGATGATCAGGCAGAATACAATGAAAAAGATTATTCCCCTCGCTTTCACTCCCGGTGGGGTCTCAGGTTTAAAAACCATGATTCCATAGCCGTCGTTCCCCTGATCGTTACTCATAGAAACCTCCTTTCATTATTTTGGGTTTATCACCTTGAGAAGAAACAGTATTCAAAAAGATTTCTAATGTCAAGGTTTACTCCCCATTTCCACTGACAGACTAGTGCTCGCTTATCTGGGCGGAAGAGACTAAAATGAAAATGGGGGGGCATTCTGTAATGTCTGGCAGTGTTCTGCGAACCCGCCATACGATGGTCAGTCAAGCAATAAATGTCGTTCTAAGCATCACTTACGGAGACTTCAAAGATAACCGTTCCACCGCCAGTAACCTCGCAAGGGTCAAGGCACTGGAGGTATGTGCTGTCATTTTTTGCCCCCGAAAGACCCAGAGTCTGGGGAGAAACCCCTTTGGAAAGGGCAACGTAGTATGGCATCAGCGAGGCCAGCGAGTGCATACACACTGTAGAGCTCTTCTCGGTATCCAGGATATACCCTTCTCGTATAAGGATTGAGTCTCCAACACGGTAGACCGGGCATGTTCCTTTTATACCTTTTACCTTAACAATAAGATCCATGGAAACACCTCCCTCATTCATTTAGGTCTATTGGAAGATAAATATATAGCCCTTTCCAGTTCCTGCCAATGTTTTTTTGAAGCCACCTCTTTGTCCTCAGATAATTCACCTGAGTCTAAAAGGACTGATGTCTGTTGAATGTTGTCAGGTGCCCGTGGAAATGAATCCTCGGATGTCTCTAAAGAGCATACGTATTTCATATAAGCGGGTAAATTCAAGTTCATTGAATTCCAATGGAACAGTCCTGGAACAGCGAGTTGCTGACATTAGGGATAGGATATGATAGTGTAGATCAAAAAATGAAATTACGATGATAGATATTAAATCAAAATATCTGGGTGGCATGATTGGAAGCGCTCTGGGCGATGCCATTGGGGAGCTGGCGTTCCACCATCCCGAGAAAGACAAACTCTACATCCACTTGGCCCAATTAAAACAATTCCGCTACACAGACGATACAGCCATGTCCATTGGCCTTGCCGAATCTATTATAGAAAAGGGTTGTCTTGATCAACAAGACCTGGGAAATACATTTAGAAGCAACTTCCTGAGCGAGTCTTGGCGGGGTTATGCCTCAGGCCCGCCAACTATTTTTTCTATGGTAGAACAGTTGGGTATCACCTATGCTGAGGCTGCGAGGACACTATTTGGAGGTGTAGGCTCTTTTGGCAATGGGGCTGCCATGCGGATTGTTCCTGTGGGGCTCTTCTTTCACGACTCCCCTGATCTCTATGAGATGGCACATATGTCTGCCGCCGTCACTCATGCACATCCTGTTGGCATAGATGGTGCGGCAGTCCAGGCAAAGGCGATCGCTCTTGCGGTGAAACTCGATCCAAGGGAAGCATTCCCACGTGAGGTGTTTATAGATACATTAATTGGTTTTGCCGACACCCCTGAAATGAAAGAGAAAATGGTACTTGTTCAAGAATTAATCAAGGCAAATACAACTCCCTCCTTTGCAGCAGAGCAACTTGGCCAGACCGTTGCCGTGCATGAATCCATGCCGTTTGCTCTCTTTTCCTTTTTGCGGCATCCCAAGTCATTTGAGGACTGTCTGTTCTGCGCGATTCTCCATGGAGGAGACCGGGACACCTTGGGTGCCATGGCATGTGCCATCTCAGGGGCCTATGTGGGTATAAAAGCTATTCCCGAATCCTGGATAGAGAAACTCGAGAATCGATCATACATCGAGGATCTAGCCGTAAGGCTTTCAGAGATCACGCCAGCCTCTTAGCGAGCATTGACAGAATCTTGCGGTAGGAGGGGTATCCACCAAGACGCAAAGGACACTGAGAACTGATTTTCTTATCCTTTAGCGGTCTTTAATCCCTTAATAAGAGCCGGAACAATCGTGTTGACATCCCCGACAATACCGTAATCGGCAAAGTTAAAGATATCGGCCTTTGGATCGGTATTTATGGCTACAATGCACTCACTGTTTATCATACCAGCTGAGTGCTGTATGGCACCTGAAACACCGCAACCTATATAGAGTTTTGGTTTGATTGTCTTTCCTGTCTGACCAATCTTATAATCCTCAGAAATCCAGCCCTCATCTACCGGTAGGCTCGTTGCCCCCAATTTAGCCCCCAAGAGACCAGCCAATTCCCGCAGCGTTTCAAATCCTTGTGCATCACCTACACCCATCCCGCCAGCCACAACCTTATCTGCCTCCTCTAAAGACCCTCCATCAGGAACTGAACTTACAGTCTTAATAACCTTGACCCTGGTATCTTCCTCTTTTACCTTTACATCTACATAAATGGGTTCCCCTTTCCTTTCTCTGTCTTGAGCCTTTAGTTCCATGATACCCGGTCTCACGGTCACCATCTGGGGTCGTCGATAAGGGCAGGTAATGTCTGCCATGAGGTTCCTGCCAAAGTAAGGCTTTGTGGCCACCATCAAGCCTGTTTCGTTGTCAATATCCAACTCGGTGCAGTCCGCTGTGCATCCTGTATTTAACCGCGCAGCAATCCGTGGCGCCAAATCTCTTCCGATACACGTTGCTCCTATCAAGAGTATCTCAGGCTTTTCCTTGAGCGCCTGTTCAACAATAATATCGGTGTAGACCTCGGTCCGGTAGTCTTTTGCAACCGAATCATCTGCTATGATAACCCTGTTGGCTCCATAGTATAACAGTTCTTGTGCTATTCCTGACACCTCTTCACCAATAAGGAGAGCCGTAACTTCGACACCCAGCTTATCAGCGAGGGTGCGCCCCGCCCCCAATAATTCAAGGGAAACCCTTGCCGGATTTCCGTTTCCCTGCTCAATGAAGACCCATAATCCACTATACTCTTCCATGCAAAAATAGAGCCTCCTTGTTCAACTACTACTCGATACTACCTCACTCAATATTCTCATTTGTCTCAAGCACAAATGTCAAAATCCAAATGCCAATTGAAAACCAAATGCCTAAATGCCAAAATTATGCTCTTCCATAATGTTTTGTCATTTGGGTTTTGGGCTTGATTTGATATTTGAGCTTTGTCATTTCTAAATAAATATTGTAGGCGTTCACGGGTTCAAAGGTTCAGGGGTTCAAAGTTCCATTCTCGTCCCCGGACTGCATTTGGGATGCATATTTACGAGAAAAGCGT
>JAFDDT010000009.1 GCA_019310725.1 Deltaproteobacteria bacterium
TGAAACCACACACAGTATGTCTATCTCCGATCAGGGCAATTTCCATTTTTTCCTCATTACTGACTCTCTGACTTCATCTCTACTCAGATCAACCTCTGTGCTCCTAACAATAGCCAGAAGATTCTTTACTTCTGTTTCCTTTGATACCAGAAAGCCGATGAGAGGACCGGGGCCAAACGGCTTTTTTCTCCTAATATCTTGTGCCTTATTAAGGGCCTGGCTATCGAGCACCTCTTCAAAGGCCACAACAGAGCCGGTTCTTTCATACTCATGCTGTGCACCTACAAGGGGTTCAAAATATGGTGTTTCTTCCAGGAGCGGTAAAAGGCCCGGCAGGTCCTCTTCATCAAAGGTGGAGAGCAGCTCATCGATGATTGTGCACTCAGGTATGAGAAAGTGATCAATATCTTCTCGAAGCAGACCGTCACTCTTGGCCCTCAAAATGATCTTGAGGTTATGCGTTTCAACGCAGACCTCTACAAATTCTCTGAATTCCTTGATGCCTCTAAGCTTCAAAACCTTTGTCCATAAATCCTCCCAGAAAACCTTATCCAGTAAAGACTCCAAAAAGAACAGATTGTGAGTCTCGTGGTACCGAGCCAAACCCTCACTCAATACCTGGTACGGGGTTCCTGTCAACAGCGCCACAAAATCGTCCATACCCTCTGCATCAAGGAGGGTCTTGAAAAAGGCAATATTCAACTCGCCTCCCTCGAGAAAGGAATCCATGAAATGCTCCTTTTGCAGCCCTCCATGCATTCCCCGCAGTGCGGTCCTTAAATTGATAACATCCCATTTTTTCAGGAGATACTCTCGTATTGGCCATGCCCCTTTCGGAATAATCTTGGAAATCTCCTGCCCTAATGCGGAGAATTCTTCCAAAATAGCCTTTTCCAATGCCTGGGCCTCATGAACTGCTCCCTCTGAGAGATACGGAAAATAATCTGTTCCTTCCAGAAGAGACGCAACCTCTTCAGGCGAAGCGCATCCCCACAGATCATCCCATCTCCCTGCAGAAATGAACTTTCCCTCTTTCGCCATTACAGTTGCGTTGACGTACAGGTATGAAAGAGCTTCTCGAATCATAGCCTATCCCCAAAAAGGATCTTGGCCACATCTACCCGTATGCCCTCTTTAAGCCGTTTCAATTTGGTTTCAAGTGTATTGTCAATTTCCACCGATTTCTCCAAATCCCGAACAACCACACCTCCCAGGAATTGCATAGGTTCATCGGCCAAGACCAGAGATATGCTTCGCCCGGTCCTCTGTTTTACCAGCTCGCCCACCTCTTCTAACGTTTTCTTATTGAAGGTTTTCCTGTCCCTGTGATTGAGGACTAACTCGAGCCTGTCGCCGGCAACAACTTCAGAGGCAGAGACAATCAAGTTGAACAGGATATCCTTGTAGTCAAAGTGGCCCTGTTTCCCTTTTGCAGCTAACGCTTCCAAAACCTTTTTGGCCTCCGAAAATGAGCTATCGATCGCCTCTTCCCGGGCATTCATGCGCTTGCGTCGTACATCGATTTTGGTCTCAGCCAACATCCTTTGTTCTTCAAGAGAGGCAAGGCGTTTACCATTAGAGAGAACCCTCTCAACCTTGTGCTCTGCTTTTTCCTGGGCAGCCTGCTTGATCTTTGCTGCCTCTGTTTGAGCGGTGAGCAGTACTTCAGAAATCTCCTTTTCGGCCTCAGCCTGTATGTGAGATATTATTTTCTCCACCCCTGATTCTGGCATAATTGCTCCTCTGCTATTATATAGAAACGGCATTCAGGGAATAGGTTTGATTTAACCACCCATGATCTTGGTCCCCACAAAGATCAGGATGGCTATAAGCAGGCCAAAAATGGCAAAGGTCTCTGCCATGACTGCCAGGACAACTGCCTGGCCAAATGTCTCAGGCCTCTTAGCAACTGCGCCCATACCACTGGCAGATATAGCCCCCTGGGCAATGGCCGTTAGGCTACTGAGACCAATAACGATGCCACCTCCCAGTGCAGCATACCCCATGCCTATAGAAATTTCCTTGACCGCTCCCCCGAGTACGCCAACCCCGATGAGAATCAACACAGCCCCGAGGAACCCGTATATTCCTTGGGTTTGCGGCAGGGCCTGCAGCACCAAGACGGGCCCAAATTTCTTTGGATCCTCTGAAATAACGCCAGCCCCTGCAACCCCAGCCAAACCAACTCCGAATCCAGCACTAATAGCAGCAACGCCCATCGAAATGGCTGCCCCAATAATTGCCAACACTGCTCCTGTTGATAACTCCATGAAAACCTCCCTCCTATTTGATATCTACTATGTCAAATTTCATTTCAAGGGGCGCAAATTCTGTCCCCCCGCTCTGATAAAATTTGGTAAAAAATTCTACGTAATGCAACCTGAGGCCGTGAACAAAGGCTCCCATGGCATTAATTACAAAATTGAAGAGGTGCCCAAAAAGAAAGATAACAACAGAAAAGATTATCCCGAGTGCACCAACCATGGCGAGCATGCCCGCGAGCACATTGACAGTCATGGCAATCCCTGTTGTACACAGCCCCAGGGCCATAAGCCTGGCATAAGAGAGAATATCCCCCATGAATCCGGTTACTTGGAACATTGACATGGCTTTATGTCCCGCCAAGAGCAACAAGAGCGAGACAACGATGAATATGTAGCCGAGTGGCTTATGACCCGTCAGAAACAAGAAAAGCCCTGGCTGGATAAACAAGAACCAGAGATTCCCGCTCATGGCTTTCCACACCTGACCTGTTTTGAGCTTGTCCACAACGTTGATCACTACGCCTATATTAACGTGAGCGGCCCCAATGATAAGTGCAATCAACAAAAAGGCGATGACTTGAACCATAGGATCAAATACCTGGAGCGCTGCTAGAGGGGGCACCCTAAGGCCAAACCCTCCGAACCATCCTCCAGACAGGGAACCTATGATGATTGTGGTGCCCCCGGCAGAGGAAAGGATGATTCCGCCATCCTTTATGGCTTCGTTATATCTTCCCCCTCCCCTTATCAATAACACGCCCAAAACAAGGGCAATTGCCCCATACATCGCATCGGTTAACATGATCGCAAAGAACAGGAGGAAACCCGGAGTTAAGAAAACGGTAGGATCAACCCCATCATAGGTTGGCAAGCCATACAGACGCGTTAGCAGCTCAAAACTCTTAAAAAATTTAGGATTTTTCAGCTGGACCGGCACATCATCCTTGTCATCGGGATCAGACACCTCTACCACACACGCCCCATTGCTGACCTCTTGTATCTCCTCAACGGCCTGGGTAACCGAGTATTGCGGAATCCAGCCTTCAAGAGCCACAACGTGCTCCATCTTTGCAAATTTGGTCTGAACTTCCTGCCTCTGCCGCTCAATCATGAGAAATTCCTGGTACTTCTTTAGCTCATCTCGCCATCTCTGGGCAGCATCAACAATAATTTGCTCCCTTTCTGTTTTGCGCTGACCCAGCGCCATTAACCTGGTATCAATGGAGTCAATTGCCTCTAGTGGTTTGCCTTCCTGGCCCTCCAATTCAATCCTTTCCCAGTTCAGGCGTCGAATATTGGGTAATACGGTTGACGCATGCTCCTTGAGGCAGATTATTACTGTTACCAGCTTGTTCTCAGCTGTCTCGCGAGCCCCCAGATAGAAGGTATTTTCTGTTAGATCCTCTATCCTCTCTGCTATGCTTTCTAAGGCTTCTTTCGGGGCAATGCCTACAGAGACAGACAAGTAGTCTGCCTCACCAACGTTTCTCAGGTCAATCTCTAAAGGCAAAACCAGTTCCAGTAATCCTCTGACCCTCAGCAGGTCTGCCATCTCTTCTTCGATCTTCTCCAGATCCTTAACAGGATCCTCCACCTCGCCCTCGACCTTCTCAACAATTCCGTCAACAGTATCAATAAGCTCTGAACCAAAGATTTTTCTGCTCTCGATCTTCTTTGGTGGCAGGGGAGCAAAAACAGCCTTGAAAAAACCTTCTCTTGCTTCGGGATCATAGCGGTCAAAAAGATCGAGTAAACGATTCAGAGCGATATTCTGTGTAGCTATTTTCCGTACATGCGAAGGCAGGGGGTGAGGCTGTAACAGCTCCTTCCAGCGGGGATCAGAAAGCTTTTCGGAATAATCAGTAAGATGGACAGTACCGAGCCCTTGTATCCCCTTTACTATGGCATCCCTATATGCCTCGACTGCGAGTACTTGCAGTTTTTTCATCCGCGTTGGTCGTAACATAACATCAACCTAACAGAGAACGTAAAATAAACTCCTTGGCCCTTTCAATATTCCGTTGGCCTTCTTTTCTGAGTTCCTCGGTCTCCTTGTTCCACTCAGCTGCAAGACTCTGACATTCTTTCCTTGCCATATCTCCTGCATCCTCTCTCATTTTCTCTGCCTGCCTCTGAGCCTCTCTCATCTTCTCCGCCAAAAGTTTCTCTGACTCTTTTTTGGCGTCCTCAATAAGCCGTTTTGCCTCTTCTACGGTCTCTTGTGTCTTCTTTTTTGCCTCAGCTTCTGCCTGCTTTATCTTTTGCAAGGATTCTAAAATCATTCTAAACCCCTATCGCTGACCACAATTTTTCTATAGTGCTGTAACAGGAATATGCTGGCTATTTTAAAATGGAAAGGTTTTCAGTCTCGTCAGGAGATGGGCCAAGATCTTTCTTTTTTGCTTTCCCCAGATCACTCATTTTGCAATTTCCCTCAAAGATAACCCCTTCTTCAATGACGAGCTTTGGGGCTTGAATGTTGCCAAAGAGTTTGCCTGGGACATTGATCTCAATCTTGTTTTCAGCGAATATATCGCCATTTACTTCTCCGCTTATTATCATATCAGCAACATGTATCTGGGATGTAATCGTTGCGCTTTCCCCTACTATCAATGTTCCGGTGGATTCAATTTCACCAGAGAATTTTCCGTCTATTCTCACAGCACCCGTAAAGGAAAATTTACCCTCAAACTCCGTGTCCTTGCCGAGAAACGCATTAATCTCTTCCTTGGATGTTTTCATTGCCTCTTGCTCCCACAATACGATTTTTCAGCGGCTTAATACCACAATCTTTCTGTTCATTGCAAGAAAAAACACCTTGACCTGTTTTACTACTGATAGCATCAATCAAATAGTTTGCAATGTCGGGAGGGGCATGAGGTCTTTTCTGTTGTGACTGGTGGGAGGCCGCTCGTCTTTTCACGACTTATCAGCGGGGGAAGCCACAGTCCTGAGCCTGTCGAAGGGGATGCGGAGGGGGCAAGTATCCCCTGTTGATAAGTCGTAGAAAAGACCAAGCCGGGAGCCTCGGAACACAAGAAAAGACCTCATGACCATCCTACACCCTTCCCGGTTATGTCCAATGCAAACAATAAAATACTCTGCTCAGTAGTTTCCATGCGGCCGTGCTCGCCAGGAGAACACCTTTTCGTATGGTCATTCTTGAAACATAAACCGCCTCATGCTCACATTCATTATCAAGCCCATGGCGGCCATAGCGGAAATGACAGACGATCCACCGTAGCTAAACAAGACCAATGGTATTCCTACGACGGGCAGCAGTCCAGTTACCATGCTGACATTTATCGTAAGGTGCCAGAAAAGCAACGCGCAAACTCCTATAACAACAAGGGTGCCAAACTTGTCTTTGCTGTTTCTGGCTATATTGAGGCACCACAGTATCAAAAATAGATAGAGGAACAAAACGACAGCCGAGCCCAAAAACCCCCACTCCTCTGCCAACACGGAAAAGGAGAAATCGGTATGCTGTTGGGGCAGAAAATGTAATCGTGTCTGGGTCCCTTTAAGAAAACCTTTCCCCCAAAAGAGCCCTGAGCCTATAGCAATCTTCGACTGGGTAACATGATAGGCGGCACCCAATGGATCCAGATCGGGTCTCAAGAATGCTATTATCCGCTTTTTCTGATATCCTTGGAGGCTGATCCAGAAGAAGGGTGCCGATACAACAGCAGCGGACAGAAAAATCAGTATTGAATTCCAGTTTGTATTAGCAAACATAATAATCGAGAACGATATCATGAGCAGCATCAAGGCAGTTCCCAGATCAGGTTCATAGACTATCATTATAAACGGTATGGCAGTCAAGATAAGCGGCCTCAGGAGATCTCTCAACCGGTAGTTTCCCGTTCTTTCTGTCTCGGAAAAATATTTAGCAAGAACCACAATTAGAGATACTTTAACCATTTCCGAGGGCTGCACACAGAAATAACCAAAGCACAACCAGCGTTGAGAACCATGGGCAACCGTGCCTATCACCGGAACAGCTGCTAGAAAAATCAGAGAGCCAACAAACAATGGATAGGCAAGCCGACTCAAAACATGATAGTCAAAGGTTGTCATCAACAGAAGAATCAAAAATCCAACAGCGTACCAACAGATTTGCTTTACAACAATCTGGCCTCCACCCAGCGACCGAACTGAATAGGTCGCACTGTACAGATTAAAGACACCCAGTAGCCCTATGATTATCAATACAGCCAACAGTATCCAATCAAAGTTATCTATCAATCGGCGATCGATCATGTTCCTTAACTACTCCTTATTTATGCCACCCCCTTCCATAAATCCCTTTTATCACCACTCTCACAGCATCAAGGAATGGGGTGCCGCTCCCTCCTAAATCCAGCGGGATTGCTCTCATATTCCCATTGGGGCAAAGCCTCAGCCTCACCGCCTAAAGTACCCTGCGAGTATATTTCTCGCGATTGGAGCTGCTACAGCCCCACCGTGACCGCTGTGCTCCACGAGAATGGCCACCGCTATTGTCGGGTCCTCAGCCGGGGCAACAGCCACAAACCATGCATGATCCCTAAATTTATAGGGAATATTTTCTTCTTCCACCGATTCCCTGTCTTCTGGTAAGGCAATGACTTGGGCAGTTCCTGTCTTACCGGCTACGCCAATGCGGCGCAACCGTGCCCTCCATCCTGTCCCACCAGGCTCATTCACGACACCGAACAGGGCCTTTTTAACCAATTCCATATTCTCCTCATTGAAATCCCAATAGCCTAATATATCAGGTTTAAACTCAAAGATGCTCTTGTTGCCGTCTCCTTCCACCCGTTTGGTTACGCGGGGCCTGAAAAGAATGCCGCCATTGAAAAGCGCCGAAATAAATCTTACGAGTTGTATCGGTGTTATGAGGGTAAAGCTCTGTCCTACTGCCACAGACAGCGTCTCGCCATCTTGCCATGAAACATGCCACCGTTTCAACTTCCATGCCCTATCTGGAATAAGCCCTGGTTGCTCATCGCCTATTTGAATGCCCGTTTTACAGCCAAAGCCAAGCCTCCTGGCATATCTTGCAATGGTGTCAATACCTATCTTCTGGCCCATTCTATAGAAGTACACATCGCATGATTCCACCAAGGCTCTGTGCAAATCAACAACCCCGTGCCCTCCTTTTTTCCAATCGCGATATTCCCTTCCTTGAAATGTATAGCTTCCCCCACAGAAAATCTTTTCATAGGGATCAATTACGCCTTCCTCTAATCCTGCCAAGGCTACAACGATCTTGAAAATAGAGCCTGGTGGATACTGTCCTGATATTACCCGATTCTGCAGTGGAAAGTAAGGATTAGAAACGAGACGCTCCCATACTCTCTTGTCCATCCCTTTAGCAAAGTCATTGGGGTCACACGTCGGGCTGCTTGCCATAGCCAGTATCTCGCCGCTCCGTGGATCCATGGCAACAATAGCACCAACCTTGTTGGACAGGGAGTTTTCTGCCAACATCTGAAGATCCTTGTCTATCGTCAAAAAAACATTAGCTCCTGGCTCTGCCTCCTTTTGGTAAAGCACTTTCAGTATTCGGCCAGAGGCATTGACCTCGACCTGTTGCCCGCCCCTCGTGCCATTCAGATACCTGTGCCATTTTTTCTCTATCCCACATTTTCCAACAAAATCGCCAAGCCTGTTCTTGTCATATTCCTTCCTGCCGAGTTGCTCTCTATCAATTTCGCCAAGATAACCAATGAGATGGGCAGCGAGCGTCCCATAGATACAGTGCCTTTGGGGCTTCACTTCGATGGTCACGCCGGGCATGTTTAGAATATGAGCCTCAATTCTGGCCAGCTCATTCCTCGTAAGCCCCTTTTTCAGGTAAACACATCTAAAGGGATTCCCCTGGAGGGCACCCTGTATCTTTATCTTTGCAGCTCCACGGTCAATCTCCACGAGCCTGCATAAATCTGTTAGCAAACCATCAAGGTTGTTTATATTCTCTGGTATCACACCAAGGATAAATGAGGGCCTGTTATCCACCAACAGGTGACCATTCCTGTCGAAAATCAACCCTCTAAAGGGCATAACATCCCGCAAATCAATTCTGTTGTTCTCTGATTCGGTCCTATATAGGACACCGTGTATAATCTGTAAGAACCACAACCGCACAAACAAAACCCCAAAAACGATTAACACCAGAAAGGTTACCTTTGTCAGACGTTTTTGGTATATCTCGGTTTCTACCGAATCAAAATCTGAACGCCATACCATGACAAGCCACCCAACTATAATCAAGTGATTATTGCTTTAGCTCCTTAGATATGCTGAAAGCTTTGTATAACTCCAGACTTTTACCCCGAGGGTGGGGCTTTCCGTCAGTTCCGAGGCTCCCGGGTTGGTCTTTTCAGCTACTTGCTGGCGGGGGATTCCCGCCCGCCTCGCCTGAGCGGCTCGCGATGGCGGGCAGGCTTGCCCCCTCCGCATTGCCCCCCGCTCCTTTGGAGCAGGGGACCTGCGGCTTCCCCCACTGATAAGTACCGAAAAGACAGCACCCTCCCACCAGTCACTTCCGAAAAACCCCGCCCTCTTCAGGGTAAGGATTGTTAAAAAGGAGCTAAAGCAATAGTCAACAAAATAATACAAAGCGAGCCTTCTAGATGTCTCGATGTTCTCTTCCTCGTACCAGGTCTAGAACATAAAACATTAATGGGGTAATCAGGCTCGTTATGAGCACAGAAACAGCCATCGACATAAAGCGAATCGAAGGAGGTGATTGCCCCAAAGGAAAAACACTCATTGCAACCAGAACAAGGCACCACTTGGCCACAAGAAAAACGGCTACCAATAAAACTACTGTTTTGATGTTGGCAAAGTCCAAAAACTGTCGCCAGTTATTCATTCCGAGGATAATAGCAGAATAGGTGAAAGCAAACAAACCCAGCGGACATGAAGAAGATATGTCTGCCAACAGCCCCATAGGAAAGGCAAGACAAATGGCCTTAAAGCCTTGATCCTTGGCGATGAGATATATCAAAAAGACAGGAATGAAATCGATATCAAACCATTCAATCCCGAAAAGATGGGTAATGCTTCCCCGGAGAAGGACGAAAGCACCGCATGCTAACCAGGTAAGAGAATAAAAAAATACATGCCTTCCCCTCCAGGGCTTTAAATAGTCCCTGTCTCCACTCCAATGTCTTGACATAATAGTAGGTTTTCGATGAATCTCAGGGCTTCTTAAGGGGAATAGGGCCTGATCGAAAAACTATGAGAACCTCCTCCAGTTTAGAGAAATCTACGGCTGGGACTACCCGAACATCCTTGAAAAGTTTGCTACGGACATCCCTGATATTCGCAACCGTCCCCAGATAAAGCCCTTTAGGGAAGACGCCCCCCATTCCAGAGGTTACAATAGTGTCGCCAGCCTCGATCTCACACGTTTTTACTACATAGTCAAAATAACATCCGCTCGAACCTCTTCCGCGCAACATGCCTCTCCCGCGTGATCTCTGAACCAACCCATCAACAACACTGTTTTGGTCTGTAATCAACAATACCTGCGAATAACCAGGGCAGACAGAAACTACTCTCCCGACAACTCCTTCCGCATTAACCACCGGCATGTTGATGGCTAGGCCATCATGTTCCCCCTTGTCTATGGTTATAGATTTAAACAAGCCGCTCGAATCCCACCCGATTACCCGTGCAGGTAACAGCGGTTCATCAGTGTTCTGTTGAAAGTTGAGGAGTGTGTGCAGGCGGCGATTGGCCAACAATAATTCTTGGTACTTGCTGTTTTCAAGCGTGAGAAGATCTATCCGCTTTCTTAGAAGATTATTCTCTTGCTGGGTTTCGACCAAGGAAAAATAACTGCTCCAAATATCCCTTGCTGTAGTTATCGTTCCCGTAAAGAGTTTCTGAAACGGGGCAGTTATCTGGACAGCGATCTTCTCTGCCGGGTTCCATGCTTGCCCCTTGCCTATACTGAGAGAGAGCAAGATGAGGGATAATAGAATAAAGATATAATAGGCCCATTTTGGTTTGTGCTCAAAAAAAATGGTCAATGAATGTACGCCTAGATCTTTCGATTACGTTACCGTAATCTCTTTTAAGAGTGACAGATTATCTAGTACCTTTCCAGCCCCTAAAACCACCGTGGTAATCGGATCGTCTGTAATGGTTATTGGCAAGCGCGTCTCCTCGCGCAGCAGTACATCAAGATTCTTCAACAGGGCCCCTCCCCCCGTCAATACAATGCCTTTGTCTACCACATCAGCAGACAGTTCCGGTGGGGTTTGCTCCAAAGCAATTCTGACTGTTTCAATAATGGTTTCCACCTTTTCATATATCGCCTTTCTAACCTCCTCCGAATCTATGGTGAGTATCTTTGGTATACCGGTAACAAGATCTCTGCCCTTAACCTCTATACACTCCGGTTCATCAGTTGGGTACGCATTACCAACAGTGACTTTGATAAGCTCTGCTGTTTGAAGACCAATCAAAAGATTATATTTTCTTTTTATGTGCTGCAGAATAGCCTCGTCCATCTTATCACCACCTACCCTTACTGAACGCGAATATACAGTGCCTGCCAGTGAAATGACAGCCACTTCTGTAGTCCCGCCCCCTATATCAACTATCATATTGCTCGTGGGTTCAGTTATCGGTAGGTCTGCGCCTATAGCGGCTGCCATGGGTTCTTCAATCAAAAACACCTCCCGAGCCCCGGCAGATTCTGCTGACTCCCGGACCGCTCTCTTTTCAACCTGGGTTACGCCCGACGGAACCGATATGATTATCCGGGGTCTCACCAATGATCGTCGGTTGTGAACTTTTCTAATAAAATATCTGAGCATGGTCTCGGTAATATCAAAATCAGCAATAACGCCATCTGCCATAGGTCGGGTCGCAACAATATCCCCTGGCGTTCGGCCCAGCATTGTCTTAGCCTCTTTCCCTATTGCCAATATCTTGCTTCTTCCTTGATCTCTCCTTCTCACCGCTACCACAGAGGGCTCATTCAAGACTATCCCTTTGCCCTTAACATAAACCAGGGTATTGGCAGTACCAAGATCAATGGCTAGGTCATTAGAGAATAAACCGAGCACAGGATCTAATAACATTCGAGTCTCCTTTCCAACATTAATTGCAAAACCTCGCTTACCTTAATTAATTTTCAGAGATTTATCAAACATAAAATAGCGGTTCCCCTTTTTTTAAAGGTAATCCAGAGGATCGCAGCCTTTGCACATCGGGGCAAAAAACAACAGCATGTCAAAGAGGGTCCCCTGAGAGGGTGTGCAAGAGGCTCGAACCACTGTTTAATTCTTGCCTGCCTCTTTTATCTTGACAACGATACCATGCTATGATTAAAAACATGGTAATTTCTAACAGACAGAAGGACTTAGGTAATGAAACGAACCTTTCAGCCAAGCAACATTAAACGGTCTCGCATACATGGTTTTCGAGCTAGAATGAGTAGCCAAGGGGGCAGGAATGTGCTCAAACGAAGGAGGGCAAAAGGCCGGAAAAAATTATCTGCTTAACACATGGAGCAGTTTTCAATAGAGATAGGGGCTCTTCCCTGTTTTCACAGTGGTAGCCGGCAGCCTTTGCCATGGGATCATTCTCCTTTAGAAAAGAGGAAAGGATATTCAGAAGGGCAGAACTGATTGATTTGAACATCCGTGGAAGACGGTATTATACAAAAAACTTTCTGGTAATCCTTAGACAGAACAGAAGGGACATAACGAGATTGGGTATAACCGCGAGCAAAAGGGTTGGAAATGCTGTCAAGAGAAACAGGACCAAGCGACTGATAAGAGAATTCTTTCGACTTAACAAACAACAGATTCCAAAAGGATATGACATATCGGTTATTGCTTTAGGGGTAAACGATGCGCTGAATATCTGCAAGGTACAAGAGGAGTTAGGAGATTTACTGCTAAAAAATGACACTCTTTTTTCTTAAACCTCGAACCGCGATAATAGCCCTAATCAGGCTCTATCAAATAACAGTATCACCTTTTCTGCCAACCTCTTGTCGCTTTATGCCCACATGTTCTACGTATGCCTCCCTTGCGATTGCTAAATACGGTTTAACAAAAGGGGGATTCCTCGCGTTAGCAAGGATTCTTAAATGCCACCCCTTTCATCCGGGCGGCTACGATCCCCTGAAATAAAGATCTCGTTGACCACAGGTAGGGATTTTGGTTATTCTTTGCCGTGTTGCCTGGTCATAGAGCAGGCTACATCACTGTTTTCAGAACCAATTATTACAAGATAGTTCTTGAGATCGGAATTTATTTATGGATAAGCGAACGCTGTTAGCTTTAGCGCTTTCATTTGTTGTTTTTCTTGTCTGGTCAATGTTGTTTGGCCCAAAACCCAAAGAAACACCAACCGAAAAACAGGCCACTCCTGCCAGAGAGGAAAACCAACCCACTGCGAAGGAGAGGAAAAGACCTCCAGGCCCAAAACGGGAGCTTATGCCAGAGGCTGAAAGAGGTTCCCCTGACATTACCGTGGAAACCGGGCTTTATGTTGCTGTTTTTTCTGGTTCTGGTCCCCAAATAAAAAGCTTCCAGCTCACAAAATACCGATCAAAGCCCGAAAAAGACTCACCTCTAAAAGAATTGGTTCAGGTTAACAATAAAGGTGGATATGGCCTAAGCTTAGGCTTCTTGGGGGAAAATATACCGAATATTGAGTGGGCTTCGTGCAAGGTAAACCGACAAAATATCGCTGTTAAAGCGGGTGCCCAGCCTGAAAGCTTGGTTTATGAATGGGAATCACCCCAAGGAATAAGCATAAGAACAGAGTTCCTGTTTTATGCTGACAAATATGAGATAGGCCTATTGGTAAGCGTAGCCAATAAATCGGATTATGTAATCGATGATACTCTGCTGTTTAACATAGCTCATGTGCCGCAAGAAATGAGAAGGAGTTATGGATCATTTGAGGGTATGGCACTGCTTCTTGGGAATAAACTCGAAGAGGTTAAAAAGAGTAAGATACAGGGTAAGCAATTTCTTGGGCAGATATCCTGGATTGCCTATGAAGAGCCATATTTTATGACTGCCATAATTAGTGAGAACGACAAGAAATCAACTGTAAAGGGTGCGGTCCTTCCAGATGGTGAAATCAGAATATCGTACATACCCTCTCCTTTTAATCTGGGAAAAGGCCAGAGCATAACAAAAACCTTTGCCCTGTATCTAGGGCCTCGGGATCTTTATATTTTGAAAACGCTAAACAAAAACCTTGCAAAGGCCATTAATTTTGGGTGGTTTGATATTATTGCTAAACCTCTCTTGGTTGCTCTTCGTTTTTTCAACAAATACCTATCAAACTACGGTCTTTCGATTATCTTACTTACCATCCTGATCAAGATACTGTTTTGGCCCCTTACCCGTAAAAGCTATCAATCCATGAAGGAGATGAGGAAACTCCAACCAATGATGGCCAAGATTCGAGAGAAATACAAGAACAACAAGCAAGAGATGAACAAACAGCTTATGGGCCTTTATAAGACCTACAAGATTAATCCCATGGGCGGTTGTCTGCCTATGTTGGCCCAGATGCCCGTTTTTTTCGCCTTTTATCGGATCTTGCCTAACTCAATAGAATTACGGCATGCCCCCTTTGTTTTGTGGGTCAACGATCTTTCTGCGCCTGAGCGGCTTTTCTCCTTTCCGTTCACAATTCCTTTAATGGCTCCCCCTTATGGAATCCCTGTCCTGACCCTGTTAATGGGTGCATCTATGTTCCTGCAGCAAAAAATGACACCAATGACAGGGGATCCTGCTCAGGCCAAGATGATGATGCTTCTGCCAATCGTATTTACATTCTTGTTTATAAACTTCCCGTCTGGCTTGGTGCTTTATTGGTTGGTAAACAATATACTGTCAATCGCTCAGCAATATAGGATCAATAAACAACTCACTTAGTTGTGGGAGGAAATCTTATGTCATCTATCGAAATAGAAGCAAAAACAACAGAAGAAGCCATCAAAAAAGCGTGCGAACATTTTCATTTGACCGAGGGAGCGCTTGATATTGAGGTTTTAGAAAGCAGCTCTACCGGAATCTTTGGTTTAGTTGGTAACAGGAAGGCGAAGATCAGGGTAACGGTCAAGGAAGATAGCGCTATTGCCGTTGCCCAAGAAACCCTCAGAAAGATCATCTCACTCATGTCTATCGATACAAAGATATCCGCAGTGAGAAAGGGTGATGATATTGTCTTGAATATTGAAGGAAATAACACCGGGATCCTTATTGGACATAAAGGGAGGACATTGGAGGCATTAGAGTTTATTGTTAACAAAGCAGTAAATAGGGCCACCGAAACAAAGGTGCGAGTGATCGTTGACACTGAGAATTATAGGAAAAGAAAAGAGGAGTCCTTAAAGGGGTTGGCCCTTAAGATGGGCGAACAAGCCAAAAGGACAAAAAAAACTGTCACCATTGACTCGGTAAACCCACACGACCGAAGAATTATTCACCTCGCTCTAAAGGGAGACAGCCAGATTCAAACAAAAAGCGATGGCGAAGGCCTCTTTAAGAAGGTTCATATTATTCCCAACAGAAAGAAGACTAATAAGGAAGAGAGTGGTTAGTCTTAAGTTTGTTGTTTTGTTATGGACTATAAAGAGGAGACTATTGCTGCTATAGCCACACCTATAGGCGTAGGTGGTATAGGAATCATAAGGATCAGTGGGCCCGCTGCTGAAAATATTGCGCGAAAGGTTTTTCAATCAAAGCGGTCCACCAGGTCATTTGAGAGCTTTCGTCTCTACTTAGGCCATATTATAGATCCAAAATCACGCCGCCCTGTTGATGAAGTTCTTCTCTCAGTGATGCGTGCCCCCTTTTCTTATACCCGCGAAGATGTAGTAGAGATTAATTCCCACAGTGGTTATACAATCCTCTCCACTATACTTCAAATAGTCCTTCAAGCGGGTGCCAGATTAGCGAGACCTGGAGAATTCACCCTAAGGGCCTTCCTGAATGGCAGGATTGATTTAACTCAAGCCGAAGCGATCGTAGACCTGATAAATGCAAAAGGGGATATGTCAGTTGCCTTGGCGGCCTGTCAGTTAGCCGGGGGGTTTGAAAAAAGTATTGGGCGAATCAGGCAAGCCATCATTGAAAGCCTTGCTCGAATAGAGGTTTTAATAGACTTCCCTGATGAGGAACCTACCATAATAGAAAAATCCCGCCTAGCAGATCAGATACAGAAAGACATTCTAAAACCAATTGGAGATCTTATAGATGCTTTCACCCAGAGAAAGATATGGCACGAGGGGGTCACGGTAGTCATAGTGGGCCGAGTTAATGTTGGTAAATCCAGCATCCTTAATAGGCTCTTACATAAAGAGAGGGCTATTGTTACACCGATCCCTGGAACAACCCGGGATGTCCTTGAATGTATGGTCACTATTCAGGGGCTCCCTGTAAAACTTGTAGATACAGCTGGTATACGAAAGATTAAAGGAAAAATCGAGCAAAAAGGTGTGGACTTAACAAAAACGCAGCTTTCCTTATCTGACATTACCCTTCTCGTAATTGACCGAAGTAGGCCCCTTAATCAATACGATCTAGACCTTTTACAAGTGGTTGACAATAAGATCGCTATAGTAGTGATCAACAAGACCGACCTCCCAGTAAAACTTAGTAAGAAAAAGGTTCACTGTATACAGAAGCACCTTACTACGGTTGAGGTATCAGCTCTTACTGGGGAAGGGTTTAAGAGTCTCACACAGGCGATCGTGGAAAAAATTATGGATAAAAAAGGCGACCTCTCTCCACCGCCGATTGTTCCTAATTTAAGACATAAAATGTTATTATCCAAGGCAGCGACTTCTTTACGAAATGCATCGACAAACATACGCCGGAACACCCCATTAGAACTCATAGCAGCGGATCTTGTGTGGGCAAAAGATGTTATTGATGAAATAACAGGAAACAAAACCAATGAAGAAATCCTTGATGCTGTCTTTGGTAACTTTTGTCTTGGTAAATAACAACTGAAGTAGTGTTTCCTTTTAAGCTGTGGTAGGCGCCTACAATAAATCTGTTGTAAATAGGCGTGTAATGTTCTATGCTTTGACATAAATAAAAATTCATTAACTAGCACCTCCAAGTTTTATTAAGGTTGTCTAATTTGTGATGAAAGGAGGGTGTAAGTAGAGCTTGCGGTTTGTTGGGGGGTATGGTGTTAACTACACCTGACGCGGGGAATCTACCCAAAAAGGTGTAGGTAAACATGTAAATATATAATTCTAATGCAAGGAGGAGAGAGAGATATGGATTTTGGATTATCAGAGGAACTTCAAATGCTTAGAGATATGGTCCGGGATTTTGTAGATGAGAAGATCGCACCCTTTGCGGATGAATGGGAAGAAACACACCGTTTCCCTTACGAAGAGGCTATCAAGCCAATGGGTGAGTTGGGTTTTTTCGGCACGGTAATCCCTGAGGAATACGGGGGTAATAATATGGGTTGGTTGGCAGCCATTATCCTAACCGAAGAGATCGCCCGTGGCTCCAGTGCACTCAGGGTTCAGATTAACATGCAGACAACCGGAATGGCTTTCACTATTTGTCATTATGGTGACGAGGAATTAAAAAAGAAGTATGTCCCGAAATTGGTGAGTGCCGAATATGTTGGGGCATTCGCTATGACAGAGCCCAATGCTGGATCAGACGTTCTTTCAATGAAATCCACCGCCGATGATAAGGGAGATCACTGGCTTCTTAATGGATCTAAGACCTGGATCTCTAATGCCACCAATGCCGATGCCATTATTTACTACGCCTATACTAATCGCTCTGCAGGCACTAAAGGTCTCTCGGCTTTTGTAATAGAGCCAAAAAACTTTAGTGGTGTTACCACAACCGACCTAGATAAATTAGGCACCCACGCTACACCGACGGGTGAGGTTATCCTAGAAAACACCAAGGTTCCGAAAGAGAACATCATAGGTAAACCGGGTGATGGCGTCAAGATTGCCTTTGGCTCTCTTGCAAATTCCCGTCTCTCTTGCGCAGCCGGAGGTGTCGGTCTGGCACAGGCCTGCCTAGAAGCCATAACCAAATATGCCATGGAACGGGAACAGTTCGGTCAAGCAATCGGGAAATTTCAGATGAACCAAGATATGGTTGCACAACTGGTCGCCGAGATCGAGGCCGCAAGGCTGTCTTGTTATAAGGCAGCGTGGCAGAAAGATCAAGGGATGTTAGGTAATAATATGGAAGTAGCTCAAGCTAAATATTTAGCTGGCGAGATAGCTTATAAAGCCTCTAGATATGCAATGAGTGTGTTGGGGGCCTATGGTTATTCAACGGAATATCCAGTTGCCCGTTACTACCGAGATGCGCCTCCCTACGGAATGGTGGAAGGCTCAACAAATATCTGTAAATTTATTATTGCACAAGATCAACTTGGTATAAGAAAGGCAAATAGATAAGAGGTAACCTATTATATATTTAGAAAAGTAAGGTAATAGAGATTATGTTCAAAAATACTCTAAAAAATATTATTGATTTATGTTTTGTAAACAACGAATAAATAATACAAAAACATTCAATAACAATACAATCTTGTACATGTAATATAAACATACTACACTTAATAACTTAACATACTTTTCAACAATAAACTACCTCTTATTATTAATATTATTAAGATATAATTAACTTCAATTACTACCAACATTACCAAAACATCGGGGGAGCAATGGAAATAAGAATTAATAGGGACATCCTTTTGAAGGGTATTTCTCGTGTCCAGGGTATATTGGAAAAAAGGAGTCATATGCCTATACTATCAACAATCCTATTAGTAGGTAAAAATGAAGAGCTTGAAGTATCTGCTACAGACCTTGAGATTGGTTTTCAGGATAGGTATCCAGCTGAAATTATAAAACCAGGGAGCATCACAATCTCTGGTAAGAAACTCCTAGATATTACGAGAGAGACAGATAAAGATAAGATATACATCTCAGAAAAAGATAATAACTGGGTTTATATCTCCGACAATAACGCCCACTACAACCTCTCATGTCTTCCGGCCGATGAATTCCCTGTACTAATAGAACCAGAGGGTACGGTAATGATAGAATTGGACAGTAGTGTGGTGACAGAGATGATCAATAAAACCATCTACTCAATCACAATGGAAGAGGCTGGGTTTAAGTTATCCGGCGTATTTATGGAAAGAATAAATAAAGAAGGTGAAGATTTTTTAAGAATGGTGGCCACAGATGGCCATAGACTCTCATTGATTGATAAGAAAATACCTGATATTCAAAATATAGAGCTAGAACACGGTGTGATGATCCCTAAAAAAGGTTTAATAGAGTTAAATAAACTTACCCTAGAGGATGGAAATATTCTTTTTGGACTAAAACAGAATAACCTTGTAGCTAAAAAAGAAAAGGCCTTAATTGTAATACGATTACTGGATAGTAAATTTCCAGACTATGAAAACGTGATTCCTCCCCAAAAGGAAGGTGATAAGAATATCATAACCGTTAATAAGAGGTCTTTATTAGAGGCTATGAGAAGGATGATGATTATGAGAACCGATCAGTATCAAGGGGTGAAGATGAATGTGGCGGCTGATTATCTAGAGATGATCTCTGTAAACCCGGACCTAGGAGATGCTGAGGAGAAGGTGGAAATAAATTACAGCGGTGAGCCGCTCGAGATAGGGTTTAACCCACGATATTTTATTGATGCACTACAACCTATGGACAGCGAGGAGATTAGGTTGAATATCAAAGATAACACAAGCCCATGTCTTATTACCGGGGCACAGGATGATGGTTTTCTGGGTCTTATAATGCCCATGAGGATTTAGAGAATGCCGCCAGATAAGGGATATACTGCATCCAGTATAAAGGTATTAAAAGACTTGACGGCCGTCAGGAAGCGGCCCGCTATGTATATCGGAAATACGTCAACCGAGGGCCTTCACCACCTTGTATATGAGGTTGTAGATAATAGTGTAGATGAGGCTTTAGCAGGTTACTGTGATCAGATAGACATTCAGATATTAAGCGATAACAGCATTATTGTGAAGGATAACGGGAGAGGCATACCTGTAGATATACATAAACACGAAAAATTGCCTGCATTAGAGGTTGTGATGACCAAACTCCATGCAGGTGGCAAGTTTGATGATAAAAGCTATAAGGTTTCCGGAGGCCTCCATGGTGTTGGGGTATCAGTTGTAAATGCGCTTTCCGAGTACCTTGAGGTGGAGGTTTACTTAAAAGGCAGTGTTTATCATCAGCGATATGAGAGAGGTATTACGGTTAGCCCCCTAGAGATAATAGGAAAAACAAAAAGGAGGGGGACAAGTATCCACTTCAGGCCAGATGGAGAAATATTCAATAAGCTGGATTTTAGTTTCGATATTATTTGCCAAAGAATGAGGGAGTTTGCATTCCTTAATACAGGGTTAAAGATAAACGTCTACGATGATCGGAAAGAAAAAGAAAAAAAGTTTTTTTATAAGGGAGGTATTATCTCCTTTGTGGAGTATTTAAACCAGAACCAAGATGTCATTCATTCGAAACCCATCTATATAAGTGGAGAACGAAACGGCGTCAACATAGAGATCGCCTTTCAGTATAGCCGCTCTTATATCGAAAAAATCTTTTCCTTTGCGAATAATATTAACACAAAAGAAGGGGGAAGCCACCTGATCGGTTTTAAGGCTGGCTTGACAAGAAGCATCAACTCTTATTTTCAAACGAGCCACCAGAACAAAAACATAAAACTCACCGGTGATGATGTACGAGAAGGAATTACTGCGGTTATAAGCGTTAAATTAAGAGAGGCACAGTTCGAGGGGCAAACAAAAAGCAAACTTGGTAACAGTGAGGTAAAGGGTTTAGTTGAAAACCTTGTAAACGAGAAACTGACCAACATATTTGAAGAAAACCCGTCTCTCATAAAGAATATTCTGGCCAAGGTTGTTGAAGCTGCTACAGCCAGAGAGGCTGCGCACAAGGCGCGGGAGTTGACACGGAGAAAAGGGGTTCTATCCGAAGCGTTCTTGCCAGGAAAACTTGCTGACTGTCAAGAAAGGGATCCTGAGAGGGCCGAGCTGTTTCTGGTGGAGGGAGATTCAGCTGGTGGATCAGCCAAACAAGGTAGAGATAGACGGTTTCAGGCTATTTTACCGCTGAGAGGAAAGATACTGAATATCGAAAAGGCGCGGTTCGATAAGCTGTTTTCGAGCACTGAAATAAGAACCATTATATCTGCCTTAGGGGCTGGAATAGGCCAAGAAGAGTATGATCTTTCGAAACTCCGTTATGATAAAGTAATTATCATGACCGATGCCGATGTTGATGGGTCCCACATAAGAACCCTTCTTTTAACCTTTTTCTACCGGCAAATGCCGGATCTTGTAGAGGCAGGGCATTTATATGTTGCAAAACCCCCACTGTACCGCATGAAAGACGGCACATCAGAGGTGTTTTTTCATAATGAAGACAGCTACAATTCTTATCTTATAGACAAGGTGTCGGCAAAAGAAACAGTTTGGGTAGATGGACAGAAGAAAATCTCAGGAAAAAAACTTGGTTCGCTGCTGCACACATTACTTAATTACCTCGACAAGATGAACAGTCTTACCAGAAAAGGGTATAGCAGCAGGTTTTTGGACCTGCTGTGTAAGAAGGAGATCGACAAAAACCAGATAAAAAACAAAAAACTCGTTATCTCCCTATCTAAAGCATTAGAGAAAGATGCCTTTATTACTGAGGAAATCAAGTTTGATGAAGAGCATAACCGGTATGAACTACTCTTAAGAGATCAAAAAAATAACGGAGCCTTTTTTACGTTTAATTGGGATCTTCTTACCTCACCCGATTATCAAAAACTATCCAAACTGGATCAAGCGCTAAGAGATCTTGACGGCCCATTCTTTTTGGTTGGTGATGAAAAAAACCAAACAAAGATAGAAACAAAGGAAAAACTTGTTGAATATCTTGTGGATAAGGCTAGAAAAGGGACCGTCATCCAGCGATACAAAGGCCTAGGCGAAATGAATCCTGGGCAGTTGTGGCACACAACTATGGACCCAGAAAGAAGGAGCTTAGTAAAGGTGACCATAGAAGATGTTATAGCAGCCGATGAGATCTTTACTCTGCTTATGGGTGATAAGGTTGAGCCGCGAAGAGAGTTTATTCAGAATAACGCTCTCGAAGTAACAGAACTCGATATTTAGAGAGTGATGGTGTTTTGTTTAGTGCCCGGCAGACCTTTTCGACTCAGGCGTACTACCTTCTGACATACAAGACAACACCTGCAATCTTAAAGGCCCTCCTTATACGCAATTCCTTACCTATTAGTTTAATAAGTGCATCGTATTTCTTTTTGTTAAATCCTTAAGGAGAGAAGATGAGCCCTTCAAAAGAAAGAAATTTACATACGGTTACCATAGAAGAAGAGATGAAAAAATCCTATCTCGAATATGCCATGAGCGTCATCGTTGGCAGGGCCCTGCCAGATGTGCGCGATGGACTCAAGCCTGTGCACAGAAGAGTGCTTTTCGCTATGGAACAGTTAAAGAATTACCATAACCGGCCATACAAGAAATCCGCTAGGGTGGTGGGTGACGTTATTGGTAAGTATCATCCTCATGGCGACGCAGCTGTTTATGATACTATTGTGAGGATGGCACAGCCTTTTTCCTTGAGGTATCCACTGATCGACGGACAAGGTAATTTTGGCTCAGTAGATGGGGACCCGCCTGCGGCCATGAGATACACTGAAATACGGATGTACCAGATCGCCGAGGAGTTTCTAAGAGATGTAGAAAAAGAAACCGTAGATTTTTTGCCTAATTATGATGGGTCCTTATTAGAACCGGTTTTACTCCCGACAAACATACCAAACTTACTCATAAGTGGGTCCTCGGGTATAGCAGTAGGAATGGCAACCAACATACCGCCACACAATCTCAGTGAGGTTGCTCATGCTATCATACACACCATCGATAATCCTGATATTGAGCTTAAAGAGCTTATGGCCGATTTGCCCGGTCCAGATTTTCCCACAGCCGGGTTTATTTATGGCGACACGGGGATTAAGGAGGCCTATTCCTCTGGGAGGGGAATTATAAAGATGCGGGCGCGGGCATTTGTTGAGAAGGTAGGAGAGAGCAGAGAACGAATCGTCATCACTGAGATACCCTACCAGGTTAACAAGGCAAATCTGCTTAAGAGCATTGGGGACTTGGTTAAGGGCAAGAAGGTAGAGGGAATTACCGACATACGAGATGAGTCAGATCGAGATGGACTCAGGGTAGCCATCGATATTAAAAGGGACGCTATGGCCGCAGTGATCCTGAATCGTCTCTATAAGTTTACTCAGATGGAGACCTCTTTTGGGATTATTATGCTGGCCATCGTGCATGGAAGGCCAGAGATATTAAATCTCAAACAGATAATACAGCACTTTATTAACCACAGGAAGGAAATAATCACTCGCCGCACATCCTTTGAACTCAAAAGAGCTGAGCAGAGAGCCCATATTCTTGAAGGACTGAAGGTTGCATTGGGCCATCTTGACAGGGTTGTTGAGCTGATTCGGTCTTCAGCCAACCCTCCGGATGCCAAGGCGAAGCTTATGCACACATTTCAGCTTTCGGAAACCCAGGCCCAGGCCATTTTGGATATGAGACTCCAGAGGTTAACCGGTTTGGAAAGGGACAAGATAAGCGATGAATATAATAGCACGATCAAGGATATAGAGAGATTTAGGGCTATTTTAGGGAATGAAGCCCTCGTTTTAGATATTATCAAAAACGAAATGATAGCCATCAAAGATAAATACGGCGATGAGCGCCGAACCGAGATCATTAGAGACGCCCAGGAAATAGATGTCGAGGATCTGATTGTTGACGAGGATATGGTTATCACGGTAAGCCATGCAGGTTACATAAAGAGAAGCCCGATAAGCCTGTATAGGGCTCAACGGCGGGGTGGCAAGGGGGTGTCTGGAGCAAAAACCCGAGAAGAGGATTTTGTGGTGTCGATGTTTATTGCCTCCACTCACGACTATCTCCTCTTTTTTATGAACAATGGAAGGCTTTACTGGAGAAAGGTCCACGAGATACCTGAGGCGGGAAGGGTTGCCAAAGGAACGGCCATTGTAAACCTGCTAAACCTCCAGCCAGGAGAAAGGGTCGCCACCATTTTATCGATTGGGGGTTTTGAGGAGGGAACATACGTTATTATGGCGACCAAGAACGGTTTGGTCAAAAAAACCAATCTTTCTGCTTATAGCCATCCTCGAGCAACGGGTATCGCCGCCCTAAGGATAAATGAGGGTGATGAGTTGATAGGGGCACGGGTGACCAATGGCGAGCAGGATATTTTCTTGAGCACAGAGCGCGGGAAGGCAATACGGTTTAGCGAGCATGGGCTCAGAAGCATGGGACGCGTGGCCGCAGGCAATACCGGGATAAGGCTTGATGACAAAGATCAGGTGGTGAGCATAGAGATCCTCGATGAAGGGGCGACCATACTCACCATCACAGAGAACGGATACGGAAAAAGGACCGATACAAAAGGATTTAGGGTGCAAAAGAGAGGTGGTAAAGGTGTGTTTTCAATCAAGACATCAGAGAGAAACGGCCCAGTGGTGAGTGCTACTCAAGTAACCGCTGATGACGAATTGATGATTTTGTCAGGGGAGGGGAAGATCATTAGAATCAGAGTGGCTGATATCTCGGTTATCGGACGACATACCCAAGGGGTAAAGCTGATAGATATCGATGCATCGGAGAAGGTTGTGGGCGTCGCCAGATTGGTGGAGGCTTAGGGGCTTGATCTGAAGCCTGAGGATTCGGTGTAATGTGCGAACTCACGATCAAAACAGGTATACCTGGTGGCTATCCGGGTTCTTGCCAAAGAAGGTGATGTCATCGATTTTTTCCACCTTTGGCCCTCGGCACATTGCATACAGTGTCCTCTCTATTCCTATACCCCCGCCATAGGTATCTGGGAAGGTCGGTTTACCCCTCCCGTCTTTCATGCTCACTATAAAAAGGAACGGTCCGTATCCATCTAGTTGCTCGATGTTTTCGATGTTCCCCCCTTCTAAAACAGGCATCACAGAGATGACCTTATTGTCTAAGAGCCGTTCTACAATGGTTTCGTAAAGCCATTCTCTAATCCCCCCTGAGAGGATCTCCTTGGCGTCTGTCTGCTTGCCGGAATCTCGAATGATGCTCTTAGCGCATATATCGTAGTTATAAACCATGTCAGAGGTTACTTCATGGAGCGCTGTCTTTCCATCCGGCTTCAGGTAGGGATAAATAAGGTCATAGTTTTCCCTGGCTATGCCTGTAATCCAGAAAAACTGTGCCGAGGTCTCTCTTCCGGCCTCCACCTCGTAGTTTTTTGGCCCGAATTTCTTTTTCGATTGATCAAACGCAAAGGTAGGGAATGGCTGTTTTGGTATTTCTATGGCGATCCCGAGCTGCTTTAACTCCTCCTTGTTCTTCTCCACTATCTTTGTCATGCTATATATCAATATCCTCTCAAAAAGATCCTTGGCACTGGCCATATCCTCCCTGAGGATTTCTTTGACAATGTCCGGTTTATGGAGGTAGGTGTCAAGATCGATGCCCCGATTTCTCCTTGCCTCTACATCCATCTGGCTGAAGTCGATGATATATTTTCCGCGCTGGACCCTGTCTGGGCTCTCTACCTCGAGCCTGATATTAGGCGAGTCAACAAATATCCCCTTGATCTTCGGATGATGGCAGGCCAGAAACTTCGAATAGATCATGCTGTGGGTCAGAAAATAGGGAAGCCCCTTGTACGATATAGAGGGAACATGCTCTACATCGTGGGCTAGGGGATCTGTAACCGGACTCAATTGGACCCTTTCAATATTATAGAACCCCTGATCAGTGAGAAACTCGTGCATGGCCGTTACGAGAGAGGTCCTTATGGATATAGCAGCCAGGAGCGTATCACCCATCCACTTTTGATAGTAATATTTTTCCAGGTACTCCTGCAAGCTCTCCCCGCCCTCTCTGAGGGCCGCCTGAAAACCAAATAGGGCATCACTGATTGGTGTTATCGCCTCGTCTTTCATGTTTTCTCTCCTTAAAGTATGGGCAGGTATTTTTCAATCTCGTATTGGCTTACGTGCACTCGATACCGATCCCATTCGATTTTTTTATTGGCCACGAACTTATTGAAGATGTGCTCACCCAGTGTCTCAAGGACCAGCTCGCTTTTTTCCACCTCCTGGAGGGCCTCAAAAAGGTTTCCTGGCAAAGAGGTGATGCCAGCCCTTTTCCGTGCCTCCTCATCCATCTCGTAGATGTCTTCCTCTATTGGCTCCGGAAGCGAATAATTTTTATCAATCCCCTTTAGTCCCGCTGCCAGCATGACTGCGAATGCTAGATATGGATTGCAGGCCGGATCAGGTGATCTGAACTCGATCCTCGTGGCCAGCTCCTTGCCCGGCTTATACATGGGTACCCTGATCATGGCCGAGCGGTTGCGTCTGGCCCAGGAGATATACACCGGTGCCTCATAGCCGGGAACCAGCCTTTTGTACGAGTTTACCCACTGGTTGGTTACTGCGGCAATCTCCCTCGCATGTTTCATGATACCGGCGATATAGGATTTTGCTATCGGTGAAAGGTTATGTTTGTCCCGGGGATCGTGGAAGGCATTTACATCATCCTTAAAAAGGGATTGATGGACATGCATGCCACTCCCGTTTTGGCCGAAAACGGGCTTGGGCATGAATGTAGCGTAGCGTCCGTTGGTACGGGCAACCTCCTTTATGGTTATCCTGTAGGTCATGGTATTGTCAGCCATAGCTAAGGCCTCATCATATCTGAGGTCAATCTCGTGCTGGCTGGGGGCAACCTCATGGTGACTGTACTCTACGCGGATATCCATATCCTGGAGGGCAAAGATCATCTCTCTTCGCAAATCCCCACCCATATCTAAGGGCCTGTTATCGAAATATCCACCTTTATCAAGAAGCTTGGGGGAATCATGGCTCTCGAAACAGAAGAACTCCAGTTCTGGCCCCATATAAGCCTTGTATCCTCTTTGGGCTAATTTCTTTGTCATTCTCTTCAAGACATATCGAGAGTCTCCTTCATAATTGCTGCCGTCCGGCTGAAGGATGTCACAAAACATCCTGGCTACTGGCCTATCCTGGGGCCGCCAGGGGAGGAACTGGAAGGTAGCTGGATCTGGCATGGCTATCATATCGCTTTCTTCAATCCTAGCGAACCCTTCGATAGAAGACCCGTCAAAACCCATTCCCTCTTCCATTCCCTCTTCCAGCTCAGATGGGGTAATGGCAAAACTCTTTAGGATACCTAATACATCTGGAAACCAGAACTGGATAAAGCTGACACCTTTCTCCTCCACCTGTTTCATGACATCCTGTTTTGTTTTACAAAGCATATGCTCCTCCCAGCTCTAAGTAAGGGTTTTTGAATGGTTAACTGCTATTCATATCCGTTCTTTGGCCTCAGCCCTCATCAGGGGTGATTCATCAGGGCAATAGGCCCCATCGAGGGACTTCCTAAGGGCCTTGCTGATTTCACAAGGAGCCCAACTTCTTCGGTCTTTTTCATGCCAGCTATACGTTCACATTTTGCCACAACAGGCACCCTAAGTCCAGAGTTGTGGCTGCTGTGTAATAAATATAGCAAGATACTCTAGGAAATCAATTACTTTTGGCTGATCATGCCTTTCCGGAAACCGATAGTGTTGCTGTGTGTGTCAATAATTGAAGCGGTCTCTTCTGGGGACTTTACCCGAAGGCTCTGTTAGAAAAGCTGCTGGGGAAGACAAACGGCTAGGCCTTGTTTGCCATAATCGATGCCCATGGCTGAGAGCAGCTTGCTCAAGGTGAATATACAGCAACTATGGTTTTAAGCCTCGAGGCAGAGCTTTGAGATGCCTGCTTTAGGCTGAATAGGGTATTCACCATTAAAACAGGCCAGGCAGAATGTGCCTTCCCTAAGGGAAGTGGCTTCAAGCATCCCGGCAAGGCTCAAGTAACATAGGCTATCTAGGCCAATAAAGTTTTTAATCTCTTCTACAGAGCGCTCCGAGGCGATCAGTTCCCCCTTGGTTGAAAAGTCAATACCATAGAAACAGGGGTATCTGTGGGGAGGACAACTCACCATCATATGAATCTCCCATGCCCCTGCTTCCCGCAAGGTCTTAATCCTCATCTTGCTGGTAGTGGCCCTTATGATGCTATCTTCCACAATCACGACCCGTTTTTGATTCAGGATCTCCTTAACTGGATTCAGCTTGACCTTCACACCGAAGTCCCGCATGGATTGCACAGGCTCAATAAAGGTCCTTCCAACATAGTGGTTTCTGATAACCCCCATCTCCAGGGGTATGCCAGACTCTTGACAGAAGCCAATGGCTGCGTAGGTTCCAGAGTCGGGAAAGGGCATGGCAAAATCGGCATCGATCGGGTATTCCTGTGCCAGGCTCCTTCCAAGCCTCTTTCGCACGGCATACACGTTCTGGCCAAAGATATTGCTGTCGGGCCTGGCAAAATAGATGTATTCAAAGATACAGAAGGTCTTCTTATGTTCTGGGAAAGGCTTGATTGATTTTAGCTCATCTTCACCAATGATCAGTATCTCGCCTGGATCGATATCTTTGACATACTGAGCCTCTATCAAATCAAGGGCGCATGTTTCAGAGGCTACAATATATCCTCCGTCAAGCAATCCCAGGCAAAGAGGCCGGAATCCGTTAGGGTCTCGCAAGGCAATGAGCTTGTCTTTAGTCATGAGGACACAAGAATAAGCCCCTTGAATCTGTGAAACAACCTCAACCATTGCCTCTTCCACGCCCCTTTGGATATTCCGGGCCAGGAGGTGAACGATAATCTCGCTGTCCATGGTGGTCTGAAAAATAGAACCCTTTTGCTCAAGATCACCTCTCATCTCTCTGGCATTGGTGAGATTTCCATTGTGGGCAATGGCAAGGGTGTTGCCCGCATGGGAAACAACAAAGGGTTGCGCATTCTTGGCAACAGAAGAGCCTGTGGTTGAGTATCTTACATGGCCAACGGCTAAATCGCCATGTAGCTCGGTCAAGATTGACTCATTGAATACCTCTGGAACCAGGCCCATACCCTTGTGTTCATGCGTCGATTTTCCGGTGGAGCTAACAATACCAGCACTCTCCTGTCCCCTGTGCTGTAAGGCATAAAGCCCGAAATAGGTCAGCTTTGCGGCATCCTTGTGCCCGAAAACACCAAAGACACCACACTCTTCCCTTGGTCCGTGATAGCAGTTCATTAGTCTCTTTTGGAGCATCTGCTCCCTTTTCCTTTTCTGTTGATTCTTTTTGCTCTTCTTCAACATCTTCTGGCTTAGTTTCTTTTTCCATTTTTACACATCCGCATATATATTGGAATAGCTTGTTTATGATGGTTTTACTTTTTTGTAAAAACATTTGAAATAAAAGACTTTTTTCTCGGAGCTCATAATAAACCCAGATTTTGCAGTAGCCATCTACTGCGGCTTTAGAAGCCTTGCTGCAACGCTTGTTTCGAGATTTTGGTCCTGGACATATCTATGGATATGCCTGCGGGCCAAAATCTCTCCAACTACTCGTTTCGCTGAGGTTTCTTGTGCCTCGCTACGATGCCTGCTGCGAAATCTGGGATTAAGGGATAATCAAACTGTCATATTGGGAGATTTAAGGCATGGAAAAAGTCTCGGCAGCTATACAGGTATTGTATCGCCTAGTATGGCCCATTGTGGTTATCGTCGCCCTTATCCTCTTCAGAAAACCGTTGAGCGAGATACTCCTCAAGATCACGAAAGTGAAACTAGCGGCGGGAAAGGTCAAGATTGATGCCGTCTTTCAGAAATATGTCTCCCCTCAGGTCCTTGCCGAATTGAATAAAAGCCCGGAGGGCTTGAATCTCTCAGGCGAAACCAGGCGTGTCACGATTCTTTGCGCTGACACTAAAGGGTTCACTGCACCGGCCGAGACATTAGGGGTGGAGACAATTGGGGGAATCCTTTATTGATACAACACTGTAATGACTGACATCGTGTTCAGCTATGGTGGCACGGTAGACAATTACAGTGGCCACGGTTTGACGGCCTACTGGGGGGCTCCCATCTCCTATGAAGATTCAGCTCAGAGAGCATGCAACGCGGGGTTTGAAATACTGAAGGGGGTAGAGGAGCTCAATAAGTCTTGGGAGCGCGAGTTTCACTTGCAGCCACTGAGAATCGGCATAGGCATAACAACGGGTAACGCAGTTGTAGGCAATTTTGGATCGGAGCAGCGGTTCAACTACACCATTATGGGGGATGTGGTAGATTTTGCCTTCGGAGTCGCCGACAGGACCCTGTATTCACAGATTTTGATCACTGAAGAAACATATCTTAAGGTGAAAGACAAGTTCCTCGTACAAGCCCTTCCTCAAGGGATCAGTTTCAAAGGCAAGGTGGATGAGATCCGGCTGTATGAAATTACCGAAAGAGCGGAATACATAAAGCATGAAAAAATAGAGGCAACGCGATGGAAGGCGCCTGAATGATTGGGCGCAAATCTGCTCTCGACTCTTAGGGATTGGGGTCAGTGAAGGGGAAAATCCTATATTCGCCCTGTCAAGGATAGAGCAAACAGGGAGTAAAATCAACAAGTTATGGCACCGGGATTATTGAAAAATGGGGAACTGGAACGCTGAAAATCATCGACTGGTGCCGTGAAGGTAAGAATCCCGAACCTCAATGGAAGGAGCAAGCAGGTAGTCTTTATGTCATCTTTTTCCCATCCAGAGACATCAAGGGGGCTGAACGCAAAGATATCGGCAAGCCCGAGCAACAGCCCATGTCAGGACCTGGCTTGGATACAGGACATGTTGCCGGACAAGTCAGTGTGAAATTGGGGCATCCTTGACTAGGCTGAATAACTTTAGCACCAGGTGTCAAAAGGGACATCTCAAAAAACTAAGTTGCCGCCGTGAGCCAAAAAAAGCTTAGGAGGCCTTAGAACAGGGTGATTATGATTGGGCTTGCCAGGCCATGGCCCACTGGCCTGATCGCTTGAAGGAGAAATGCAAAACGAACAAGTCCTACGCCATTGCGCATGGGCTGGACCATCTTTCTTAAGTGTAACGAATATTGAAATACCGGCTTTATATAGATGAGGTAGGAAATCCTGGTCTTGAAGCACCAAAAGACCCAAGACACCGCTATTTAAGTCTTACCGGTATTATTATGGAACTGAGTTATGTCAATGAGATAGCCTTTGTAGGACTTGAAGATTTAAAGCAAAAATATTTCCATTATCATGTGGATGATCCTGTCATCTTTCACAGAAAGGAAATTGTAAACCAAAAATATCCGTTTCATGCATTGCGAAAAGAGAGAACTCGAAGGGCATTCGATGATGACCTGCTTCAGCTACTCAATAAACTGGAATACATTGTAATCACTGTCGTCATTGATAA
>JAFDDT010000333.1 GCA_019310725.1 Deltaproteobacteria bacterium
CGCGAGCCAAAAAGACCTAAATCAATAATCACTAATTACATTCTCTAAAACTCCAACCTTGTCTAATCTACGCAAGACTTCGATGCATAATTCATATTGCCGGTCGCCCATGAATTTATAAACATCTTTGGCTTTACCTACCATTAGCAGAATCGCATTCGTCTTTCTTTTTAGGGCGTCTCCCTTTATGAATGTTAACAGGCTGTTGCCCAAACGGAAATCCCTTTGAGCGGTCATTAAAACGTTTTTTGCAAACAAATCTTGGCGAGGTGGAAGATAAGCGATGTCAACTGTTTGAGCCCTAAAGGCGAGTTTTGACATCGCCTGGAGGGAGCCTTAGATTTATCAAAAAACGTTTTAGACTAAGAGAAAAGGGATTTCGGGACTAAGAGAAAAGGGATTTCGGCAACAGCCTATCAAGACCTGACAGGGCAACTCACTTGATTTGTCTCATGTCAAGGCCTGTCGCTCAAACTCATTCCTAATTTTATCGGTATACGTCTTTCCGCTGGCCAACCCTGATAACATACACGACTAGATCTTGATCTTCTATTGAGCACAAGATCCGGTAGCGTCCCTGTCGAAGCCGATACTTGTCTTGACCCGATAGCTTCTCACACCCGGGTGGGCGGGAACCACGATTCTTGGGATACGTGCCATGAATGCACACCGCCATGACTGACAGCCATTGTCAGTAAGTTCGTATTGTGTGGCCTGAAATTGATGAGATTCAGGTGACGGGGAGGTTATCGGGGCGAGAGGAAGGACTTGATCATATTCTTGTTAACGTCCTCCGAGGAGAAACCAGGGTACCGCCACTATTTTCTCATGCATGATCTTAACTTCATCCCCGGCGTAGATCAGGAGACAAACGCTGGTCTCCGGGTATTCTTCAAGGAATAGCCTTAAGTTCTCGATATCCCTGAATTTCGGTTTCGTCGATAGCTTAGCTTTCGCTGCGACGAGTGTGCGCCCCCAGTCCAAAACAAAATCCACTTCTTTTCCGGTGGTTGTCCGCCAATAATATATGCGGGGCCTGGGCACCAAAAGCTGAGAGAGGGCTTTCAGATGGAGGTATACCATGGATTCAAAGACCCCTCCCGCTTCTCGTGAGGTCTTAAGCGATTCCGGATCATAGTGTCCTGTGAGGAAGGATACCAATCCCGGCTCAGACCACATCACTTTCGGTGATTTTATAAGCCGTTTGGTCCGGTTGACTGAGAAGGCCGGTAAGCGATCTATCAAACAGGTGGTCTCGAGTAGATTGATATATCTGTGAACCGTAGGTTGGGTTATGCTGGTATCCCGAGCAACTTCAGTTTGGTTCAAAACCTGGCCACATCGCAGGGCCAGAGCCGCCATAAGTCGCCGAAAATCAGGCAATGAATCGATCTGGGAGAGCTGGCGGAGATCCCGCTCCAGATAAGTCGCCACGTAGCCTTCCCACCACCGAATCACTGCTGCATACGAGTCCATCTGCATCAACGACGGCATAAACCCCTTCCACATGAGGGCAATCGGGTCATTCATCGGGGATTCGATCCTTTGCTCCTTCGGTAGTCGGCCCTTTAAAAGTTTCTCGAGGAGTTTCGGTGGGAGGGAGCCGCTCATCTCGCCCCCGGTCATGGGATATAGCGTGAAATAGACGGCTCGCCCGGCAAGGCTTTCGCTCACCTTCTTAAAAAGTAGGATGTTTGCCGAGCCAGAAAGGATAAACCGATACCTACCATAGTGAGAATCGACAGTGACTTTCACGGCGTCCAGCAGGTTGGTTGCTTTTTGAACCTCATCTAACAGAACACGATCTGCCCCCGCCCAGAGGGAGGTTGGATCGGTCCTCGCCTGAGCGAGCATGTCGAAATCATCCAAACTGATGTATTGCCACGTGGTAAAGGGAGGTTCTCGCTGTAGAAGTGTGCTCTTACCCACTTGCCGCGCACCGGTCAGCACAATTATGGGATGGGTTTTAAGGGCATCACGCAAAAGAGGGGCAATCCAACGTGTTTTGTATTTCAATTCAAAATTTGAATGATTATCATTCATGGTCTGAATGATATCCAACTATTGCGTGCATTGCAAGATCTTTTTCAGAAGAAGCCAATGAATTTTCTCACAGTCTCTGCCTCCTTTGCCCCATGATCTCGAGCGGGCACCACCTGCAATCGAGGATATCACAGCCGCTGTGAGGAGAAAACTATACTCGGGTAAAATTGAGGTGCGAACAGAATTGTCACTAATATCACCAGTAGGGGATGGCTTTTCTTAAAGGAATCGTCGTTTTGGAGCTTTGGGAAGAGGTGTTTGGTGTGAAGTGGGGTATTTGCTACTTTGGTTAGGATTTTGGGGAAGAGGGGGTGATTTGTGGCAAGAGTAAGGGTTTGATCCTGAAAAATTTCAAGATTAAAGATTTGACCCCGCATACAATCGAATGCGCTTCGTATTCAAGCTATGATTGTGTCGGGAAGATAAATGAGGAAGTGCTTGGGAACAGGAATCTAATTCAGTGCCAGCATCAGGGATACATATCAGTACCACAGGCAGGATTTAATTCTAGTCCATCCATTTAATTCCATTCATATCATTCCTCAAGACTTG
>JAFDDT010000123.1 GCA_019310725.1 Deltaproteobacteria bacterium
CCTTCATGATATCTTGCCTGTAGGACTCGACTCCAAAGGACTATAGAAATAGGTTTTGGGCTGCGCTCTCAAAAAGCGGACCATGCAAGGACTAACTAACCTCTACAGCAGAATCTCCCTGGCCTCAGGATACAGGCTAGGGCCGATTGATTGAAAGGAAGCTCTTTTTTGATGGAGTAGAGTAGGAGGAAACAGTCTTGTGTGTCAAGGAAAAAGACGTCGCAAAATATGGCGTTTTCAGTCACTCTGTTGTGAGTGGAATTACTTACTATCCCGGGCCCTGCAAAGTGAGCCTTTGCAATTATTAGTTATTGCCACAACTTATTGAAGACGCACGATTTATTTAATCACATATCCTATTGTACATATCCCAGCAGCCTAGGGATCCATAACGAAACGAAAGGGATATAGGTAACCATCAGAAGCACCCCAATCTCCACAAGCAGGAAGGGGAAAACCTCTTTTGTCACCTGTTCAAAGCTTACCTTCGCGATAGGTCCAACAACAAAAAGCACCAGACCCAGGGGTGGGGTGATCAGGCCTATGACCAGATTCATGACCACAACGATCCCGAAATGTATGGGCTCAATTCCCAGGGCAACCGCTATGGGCGCAAACACAGGGGCCAGAATCAGAATGGCCGGGTTATTATCCATAAATGTGCCCACAAAAAGAAAGATGATGTTTATGGCGAGAAGAAAGCCAAAATATCCCAGGGGCCGGAGAAGCGCCTCAAGCTTCATGGCCACCTGCTCGAGTGCCACGACCATACCGAATACCGTCGAGGTCCCGATGATGATCATCACAAGGGCTGACCCCACGCCGCTCGCCAGGAACATCTTGGGAAGATCCCTTAGCTTCAACTCTCCAAACACGAAATAGGAGATAACAAAGGTATAGACTACTGCAATGGAGGCCGCTTCAGTGGGCGTACACACCCCTCCGATTATACCGCCCAGGATGATCACCGGTGTCATGATGGCCAGGAACGCGTCCCTGATGGCGAGCAGGAAATCTTTTAACGATATTTTCTCTTCTCTTTTGGGATATTTTCTCTTTACTGAGATGATATAACTGGCGACCATAAGGGCCAGTCCAACCAGGATTCCGGGAATCATGCCTGCCGCGAAAAGCCCCCCCACGGAGGTGCCGCTTACTGCCATGGCATATATAACAACAGGTATGCTCGGCGGAATGATAGGTCCGATACAGGCTGAGGCCGCGGTTATGGCGGCTGAAAAAGAGGCGTCATAGCCGCTTTTTTCCATCATGGGTATCTCAACGGACCCGAGAGCGCTGGCATCGGCGACGGCTGCGCCTGTAATCCCTCCAAACAGCATACTGGCGATGACATTGGCGAGCGCAAGCCCTCCCCTGATAAAACCGACGATGATTGTCGCGAAACGGAGCAGCCTATGGGTAAATCCTCCATAGGCCATAATCTCCCCGGCCAGGATGAAAAGGGGGACGCACAGGAGCGGGAAGCAGTTCATGCCCCCGAAGACCTTTGCGGGCAAGGTGCTCAACGGTATACCCATCATGATGATGGTCACCACACCGCTTATCCCCAGAGTCCAGGCAATTGGAACACCGATTGCCATGGTTATTCCCATTACGATCATCAATGTAGCAAGTATCATATCTGTTCCTTTTTCTCTCTTACAGCATCATATGAGCATTCCCTGGAGACCTTAGGATATCTCTCTTCCTGAAAAAGCCCCTTTTATATCTTCTATCAGCAGCTCTGTGTTAAACAGCACCATGAGTCCGAATCCCACCGGAATGGCCAGTTTCGGAAAAGTCATAGGTATCTGCATGGCAGCGGTCCTCTGAGCCCATTCCTCGATTGAATCAATCCAGCCGTGGTATAAACAGAAAACAAAAAACAGCATCACGATAATATGACTCGATATCGACATTAGCGTCTTTATAGTATCGGGGAACAGGTTTTTGACAAAGACGATGTTGATATGCATCACCTTTCTCACGGCATAAGCTGATCCGAGGCATGAGATCCATACAAGGAGATATCTTGCCACCTCCTCTGCCCACATGAAGGGCGACGAAAATACGTAACGCATCACGACCTGAACAAAAATGTCTACCGTCATTACCGGTAGCATGATTATGACCAAGACCCCACAGACCCACGATAAGAGATCATTTATCTTTTTCATAAAAAACCCCATTTCCCCTCAGCCCTGCCCATAAAACCCGTTAGAGGGCTCGATTTGAAGCTCCTCACAGCCGTGTTTTAAAGGTCAGAAGATTTTCAAGATGAAATGAATTTTTTAGGATTATGGTTTGCTCGCCAACCCCGGAGCTTACTGCGGGGTTGGCGAGCGCAATACGTTTGAGTGCCTTACGGTTTAGTCACCATACAGCTCTTTTTCCGCCCGGGCGGAAGCTTTCACGAACTTGTCCACCCATTCAGACCCGATCTGATCTTTTGTCCATTTAACCATATGGGGTTTGATGGTCTTTTTCCATATCTCCATCTCCGCGGCCGTGGGATAGTATACCTCGATGCCCTTGCTTTTGAAATAATCAATCTCTACCTTTTCAGCAAAAAGCACCATGCCGTCATAGACCCTCATGGCCTCATAGGCACACTTCTTTAACAGGTACCTGTCCTCAGGAGAAAGGCCCTGGTAGAACTTTTCGTTTACGTGCAGGTTGGAGAAGGCAAGATAGAAATCGGCCTTGTTGATATACTTGATTACCTCGTCGGCCTTTGACATGCGGACAAATGGAAGCGGACACCCCATACCGTCGATAACCCCCTGCTGCAAGGATGTGTAGATTTCGGGCCAGGGAATCGGGGTCGGGGTGCCGCCCGCGACCCTGACGGTCTCATGTATGCTCTTGCTCTCCATTACCCTTATCTTCTGTCCCTTCAGATCGCTTGGCACGCGAATCGGTTTTTTGATGGACTGAAAGTTCACATATGGTCCCTCAAAGCCCCACGCAAGAACACGAATTCCCGTCTTCTTGATGATCAACTGCCTCAACTCCTCACCGAGGGAACCTTCCATGACCCTCTTGGCAACGGTGGTATCCTTGAAAAGATAGGGAACCTGATAGGCCAAAACCTCCGGCACCCAGTTTGACATGGGATTGCCTGGATAGGCGTTCATCTCCATGGACCCCTTTTTGCACATCTCTAGGCCTTCCCTGTCATTGCCTAACTGGGCGTTAGGGTAGATCTTTACCTCATACCGTCCACCAGTTGCGCCCTCGAACAGTGTCTTAAAGACCTGGGCCTTCACATTGGTAGAAGCGTAGTTCCCGTTGGTCTTGTCCATGGTCAGCTCAAGGGGCGGATCATAGCTGCCAATCTTGATTACTTTCTTCGATAGGGCAGGTGAGGTAGACATGAAAAACGTAAAAGCGATGACAACCAAGAAAAACATAAACCGCACAAAATTTTCTTTGTTGCACTCCATTTTGTTCCTCCTTATCTTTGTTTCGGGTTAGCTTAACTAATGCTCGTACTAGCCTAAATCTCCTCACCTCCTTTCACAGCGGATTTGCTTCAATCCTCATAGATTTCCTGTGCCCATCACCAGAATCACAAATTTCATAATTTCCTTTCATGGCATTATTCGTTTTGGTTTCGTGATTTCGCCCCTGACATCCAACCTCAGTTTTTTCACATTTAGGACAACAAATCATGATCTTAAAACCCTAACAGCCTTGGGACGACTAATGAAATGGACGGGACATAGCTGACAAGCAGCAGAACGCCGATTTCCACCAGCATGAAAGGAAAAACCGCTTTTGCTGCCTGCTCAAATGAAACACCCGCAAGCGGGCCTACAATAAAAAGGACCTCTCCCAGCGGCGGGGTAATGAGGCCGATAACAAGGTTCATGATTACGATGATCCCGAAATGTATGGGGTCGATTCCAAGTCCGACTGCAATAGGCGCGAAGATAGGGGCAAGGATCAGAATCGCAGGGTTATTATCAAGAAATGAGCCCACAACAAGGAAGATAGCGTTTATCATTATGATAAAGCCGTAATATCCTAAGGGGTGAAGAATTACTGCAAGCTTTTGAGCGATCTGTTCAAGGGCGACAACAAACCCGAATATGCTGGACGTGCCGATAATGATCATGACGATGGCTGATGTCACACCGGCTTTTATGAACATCTCCGGTAGATCGGATAACTTTATCTGCCGATACACAAAATAAGCCACGACAAATGAGTATACTACCGCCACTGTCGCAGCTTCCGTGGGCGAGAATATGCCGCCGATGATCCCGCCGAGGATGATCACGGGGGTCATGATTGCAAGTATTGCATCCTTCAGGCTGTTAAGAAATTCTCTTATGGTGACAGGGTGCTTTCTTTTGGGATATTTCCTCTTTACTGAGATGATATAACAGGTTATCATCAAAGCGATTCCTACAAGAATTCCCGGGACAATACCCGCGGCAAATAACGCCCCTATGGAGACGCTCCCTACGGCCATTGAATAGATGACGACCGGAATACTCGGAGGAATGATAGGGCCAATACACGAGGAAGCCCCGGTAACAGCTGCGGAAAAATCCGCGTCATAGCCGCTTTCCTTCATCATCGGTATCTCTACAGACCCAAGGGCACTAGCATCGGCAATGGCCGCGCCGGTAATGCCCCCGAACAACATGCTCGCCACAACATTAGCCAGGGACAATCCGCCCCTGATACCGCCCACGACAATATCAGCGAAGTGGATCAGCCTTTTCGTAAGTCCTCCCCTTGCCATGATCTCGCCGGCAAGGATAAAGAATGGAATGCACATGAGCACAAAGATGTCCATTCCTTCAAATACCTTCTGCGGAACGGTATATAGGGGGATGTCCATGAAATATAAAGCGGCGAGACCGCTGATCCCCAGCCCCCAGCCAATAGGCACGCCGATGGCGATCGTGAACAGCAGACCGATGATAAGAACGGCAATAATCAAGATTCTTTCTCCTTCACTGACAGAGAAACAGTCGCATAATCCATATTGGTATTACGTATTCGGCAATGATCCCTTTGAAAATATAGTTTTTATATCGTCCATAAATAGCTCGAAACCGAACAGAAACATAATGGCAAAACTGATTGGAATACCAAAGTATGGCAGAGTCCTCGGTATCTGAAGGGCCGGCGTAACCACATTCCACTGGCGGATTGATAGCCCGATGCCTTTTATAAGACAGACCATAAAAAATATTATGACAAGGACATCAATCAAAATCGTCAAGGCTGACTTCACATATCCCTTGAACATTTTGTTCAAAAACATGACTGCAATATGCTCACCCTTTCTCACGCCATATGCGGCGCCAAAACATGAAATCCAGACAAGAAGGTATCTTGCAAGCTCTTCAATCCAGGACAAAGGGCACAGAAATACATAGCGTAAAACAACCTGAACAAAAACGATTACCGTCATAGCCGGAATCATGATTATGAGCATTATCCTGCACAGCCTCAAGAGGAGATCATTTAACGTTTTCATGGTTTATCCTCTGCAATGGCAACTATTCCAAGGTGGGCAATGGCCATATAGTTCATCAGCATGCCGTTTGCTGTGGTATTGTCGGAGGAATTCAGGAATGAAGCCCATCTGAAGCAAGAGTCAAGAGTTGCTTCACTTTCACCAAATAGATCTTTATTCTACTCAGCACTAGCAAGAGATAATATAAGATGGGCTTCATTCACCTGCAAATCGGTCAGGCACTAATCAAGATTATTTCCTTGGCAATACCCTTATATCCAAAGGGCCCGTCTTTTAGTCGCTGTAAAGCTCCTTTTCCGCTTTCTTGCTGGCCGCGGTTACTTTGTCTACCCATTCGTCACCGATTTTTTCCCTGACCCATTTCTCCATGGGTCCCTTAATGGCCTTTACCCATTCAGCCTTCTGCTCCGGTGTGGGGACTGAAACCTCGACACCCTTTTTCCTAAACGACTCGATCCACAGATCGCGGCCCCAGAAATACATCCCCAGATGGGTCTTAATCGCCTTTATGGCCGCCTTCTTAAACTGCCATCGTTCATGGGGAGACAGTGAGCGGTAAAATTTCTCATTGATGGAGATGGGAGACCAGCCAAAGAACAGGTCAGCCATGTTCATGTATTTTTCCAACTCATGAAGCTTGATAGCGGCATGAAGCCCAATTGAGGTAAATGCGCCGTCAACGACACCCTGCTGTATCCCGGTATAGATTTCACCAAAGGGCATGGGCGTGGGGGTGGCGCCGGCAAATTTGAGGATCTGCGTGGTAATGGCGTCCGTGCTGCACCTGAGCTTCATTCCCTTCAGGTCACTCGGGACAAGAATGGGTCTCTTCTTATTGCCGATATTGAAGTACCCTTCAAAACCCCAGTAAAGATACCTGATGCCTCTCCTCTTTACTATCAATTCATTCAACTCTTCGCCCACAGGTCCGTTCATCACTTTCATAGCGACATTTACATCCTTGAAGATAAACGGGATCTGAAAAGCCATGAGTTCGGGAGCAAAATTCCCCACAGGAGAAGCAGAGCATCCGGTTAAATGAACAGTCCCCTCCGAATTCAGCTCCAGCATCACTGTCTGTCCGCCCAGCTGACCGTTTGGGAAGATCTTGACTTCGTATTTGCCACGGGTCATTGACTCTATGAATTTTTTAAACGCCTTGCTTTTGATATTGGTGGATGCAAATTCGCCGTTTGTCTTGTCCAAGGTTAGATGAAATTCCGGATCAATATCACACATTTTGATAGTAATCGCTTTTGAGAGAACAGGCGAAGTTCCCACAAACAAAGCAAAGGTGACCGCCAGAAAGAAAAGTATAAACCGGACAAAATTTTTTTTGTTGAAAATCATTTTTGTTCCTCCTCTTTTTTTCTCTATCTTGGTTAATTTTGACAAATCCCCTTGTTGTTAGCCTAAGTCTTCTCACCTCCTTTCACAGGCAACCTGGTTCGTTCAATCATTAATTTATTTATAGTTTTTCTTGACATTCCTGAATATTTTAAAGTGAGGTGGCAATATTTGACAGCGGGCCCCTCCCTCTCGCAAACCTCAAACCAAGACAAGGAATTTAAGATCGTTGACATTCGTGCCCGTGTGGCCGGTAATGATGGTCTCATCCAGAGAAGTCAGGGCATGGAGTACCTCATGATCCTTCAATGACTGGTGGAGAGCGATCCCTCTGGCGCGTGCGGCAGCAACGGTGGCGGAGTCTGCCATGGCCCCGGCAGCATTAGTTGGTCCGTCAGTCCCATCAGTATCCAACCCGACAACGATGAATTTTTCCTGCCCCCCCATGTTCAGGATCGTGCTCACCACAAACTCCTGGTTTGGGCCACCCTTGCCAAAGTTCCTTCTCAAGGTAACGGTGGTTTCCCCACCTCCAATCAGCACACATGGCGGCTTCAGGGGCCCATGAGATCTTCGAATCTCTCTGGCAATGGCAGCGAAGTTTCTCCCCAACTCATGACTTTCCCCGTCAAATATTGTGGAAAGGATCATTGGCTCCAGTCCAAGTGATTCCGCCGCCGCCGCCGCTGCATTACAGGCAGAATCGCTGCTCGCCAAAATAAAATTGTGATATGGCATTCCCTCAAAATCCTTGGGAGATTCATTACGGGGATCGGCTGCCTCTAAATAGGCTCGAATCGAAGAAGGAACCTTTCTTAGGAGATCATATTTCCGCAGCGTTCGTTGAGCGTCCTCAAATGTGGAGGTATCTGGTACCGTGGGATCTGTAATATAGTCCAGAGGATCACCAATTACATCTGACACCGTAAGGTTGATCAGTTCTGCAGGAAAGACGGCCAGGGCAAGGCGTCCCCCCTTGATCTTTGAGAGATGTTTTCGCACAGCGTTTATTTCAAAGATAGAGGCTCCGCTGGAAAGAAGTAACCGATTTACCCTCTTTTTTTCAGTGAGGCGGATCGGGTGCACTGGCATGGGCAGCAGTGCCGAACTCCCTCCTGTAATGCAGGCAAAGGCAATGTCACCTTCAACGGCTTTGTTTGCCAAGTTCATCATCTCCCTGGCTCCCCGAAGCCCGTTGCTATCAGGGATGGGGTGAGAGGCCTCGATGATCTTAATTCGATTAAGCCTTCCGGGTTGGCCTTTTTTTAGGACAACCACTCCCTGGGTGATCCGATCGCCAAGTACCTCTTCCAGTGCTTTGGCAATGGGAAAGGTGGCCTTTCCAGCGCCCAAAACATAAATGTTCCTTTTTTTTGACAGATCATATGTATGAGGACCAACGCGGAGGTTATCTCCAGAAAAATGTACGACCTTCTTCGTGGCCTGATAAGGATTGGATGCTTCAAGGGCGGCATTGATTAGTTTAAGGGCCATTTCTCTCAGTTTCCTATCACCATGAGATAACAAAAGTTCACTGTTTTTGATATAATTCTTCATAAATATGATTAATTATTACATCGAAATAATAAGTACCTATAATAACTTCAATTCAGCGCTCTTAATTTTTGGAATAATTCGTTGAGCATGGGGCAGGAAAGCGATGCTAGCATCCCTTCCCTTTTTATTCAGTGCATATGCGATAGCTTCTTCTGTGGAATAAGCAATTTTAATAAGAGGACTTTCTATTTTTCTGACAGAAGGATGAGCAGAAACAATGACGATATTTTTCTTTTCCAAGATACGCGCCAAAAAATAACAATGGTCAATATCTGCTCGATACCCTTCTTCTTGGAGTCTATTTGTCATGTCATACGGCGAAGAGAAGGATCTCATCCAACTATAGAAGATATCTGTTCCAGGCCCTTTTTTACATTCGGCTAATAATATTATGACTCCTCCAGGGGCAACAAATGGTTCTGCTGCTATGATTGATTTGACTGCTTGATAAAGATTTATATCTAAAGGATATCCTGATGAAGTAATAACGATCTCGGCAAGATTGCCTATATCAACCTCGGCATATTTTGCATAAAATCTCACCCCCGCTTGATGAGCCCCTACCACATCGCCGGCTACGACATTTGTTATTCTTTTCTTGCTGTCAAGCACCACATTAACAATAAAATCCACCCCAGCTATTCTCGCAGCCTCAACCATATCTTCATGAATAGGGTTACCATCCAAAATTCCAACCTTTGCTTTTGGGTGATCAAGGTTTTCAAGGCTATGGTTATGGTTAATTGTATCTGCGCCAGAGACTCCGGGTAAAAGACTTTTTCTGCCCCCAGTAAAGCCGGCAAATTCATGAGGTTCTATATATCCAGTCATAATAATCTTATCCGAATCCATTACGTATTTATTTATAAAAAGCTCTGTTCCTCTTGTTGTTTTTCCAATATAGCGTAGTTTTTTCTTATCAAAAGCATCATGATTAATGACTCTTATTTCATTAAAAATATGATTA
>JAFDDT010000124.1 GCA_019310725.1 Deltaproteobacteria bacterium
GATTTAGGGATTTAGGAATTGAGGAATTGGGGGATTGTAAAAATGTTGACAATTTGTTTGAGGAGCCCAATGCATAACATGACTTTTGAAAACAACCCCGAGCGAGGGAGTATTACCGCTATTGCCCTCATGATTCTGGTTGTGCTTACCCTCCTGGGCGTTGCAGCCACCAGGACAGCCACTACAGACATACAGATTGCCAGGAATGAAATCCCCTATAAGCAGAGCTTCTACATATGTGAAGGTGGAATACATAGAGAAGCAGCGGAGGTAGGAAGGGGAAATTATCCGGTAGTGGATATCAATACCTCCGCAGTGCTTGCTACCCAGAACAGCAGTTCTCTTCCCGGTCCTGCTCATGAGGTAAATGGAACTCCCTACGACTTTACCGTAGCGTACAAAGGCTTTTTTCGCCCGCCAGCTGGATATTCATCAATCCATTTCAGCCGCTATGACTATTCCATAGAGACTACAGCTGAAAATGTTACCATAGAGACCAGGTATTACAAAATAGGGCCAAAGGCTTATTAATGAAATTTAGGGATTGGGGGATTTCCGATTGCAGGTGTTTTGAGAATTCCTAAATTCCTAAATCTGAATGTTCGCGAATGGATACCATGATCAGGAAAACTGCTTCCATGCTGATATCGTTCTGCTTTTTCGCTATGCCCTGCCTGATGAGTGGCGCTTCAGGACCCCTGGCCGCTGCAGGTGACGATCAGATCTACACTGCCGATGTTCCTCCTCTGGTAATGATTGTAATGGGCAGGAACCACAAGCTATATTACGAGGCCTATAACGATGCATCCGACCTGAATGGGGATGGGGAACTGGATGTAGGATATGATTCGGATATCGACTACTATGGGTATTTCGACTGCCACAAGTGCTATACCTATGACTCCTTCGAGAAGCGGTTTGAACCATCTTCAATTACAGCCGATAAGAAGTGCTCGGGCGCATGGAGTGGTGATTTCCTCAATTACCTTACCATGTCTCGAATCGATTGCTTGAGAAAGGTGCTGTACGGTGGCCATAGGTCAACCGACACAACCACTGAAACGGTGCTGGGAAGGGCCTACGTCCCCCAGGATGCTCACAGCTGGGGCAAGGAATATGCAGATCCTGCTACCGATGGATATGATATCAGCGACTATACGCCCTTTGCGCTTCCCAACCCAGGCACGAGACATCTCTTTGCCTCAACCACCCTCGTTTCCGAAAATGACCCTCCCCTTTTGCGGGTCCTGACCAATGAGACCCACCGCATCTGGGAATGGGTGTCCATTGAAAGGCCAGTTGCGGGAGACAAAGTGGTTCATGGAAAAACAGGACCTTCTGTCTATCCTGATGATTACGTGGTAAGGGTTCTTGTGGCTGATCCCTCAATGCCTGAGACCAATTGCAAGCAGTACCCTTCGGGGGCTTACAAGCCCGTTGGTATCCTTCAACAGTATGGCGAATCAGGACGCATGTACTTTGGTCTATTGACAGGATCATATGACAACAACCTCTCTGGCGGTCGTCTGAGGAAAAATATTAGCCCCATTACCGACGAAATCGATCCCCAAACGGGGCAATTTACCTCCAGGGTTGGTATTATCAAGACCATCGATAGACTTCGCTTTACAGGCTTTGACTATTCTGACCATACCCATAGCGCTAACTGCGGCTGGATCTATAGCAGACCTATTGAGGAAGGTGAGTGCAGGATGTGGGGAAATCCTATCGCGGAAATGATGTATGAAACACTGCGGTATTTTGCCGGAGAACCGGGGCCTACCAGTGATTTCACCAACGCTGCAGGCTCTCATGACGACAGTGAATTGGGCCTTCCTTCCCCATCCTGGGTTGACCCATATACAACATACGATTACTGTGCCAAACCGTTTCTGCTCGTGATCAGCGATATCAATCCATCATTCGATTCAGATCAACTGCCGGGAAGCGTTTTTGGGTCAGTCGGCACCAGTCTGGGCACTCTTAACGCTGAAACGCTGGCTAATGCTCTATCCGCTGAAGAAGATATATCAGGAACCTACTATATCGGGCAAAGCGGCGGTACCTTTGACACTGCCTGTTCGTCCAAAGCAGTGAGCAGTCTGGGGAACATTCGGGGATTATGCCCCGAGGAACCTACCAAACAAGGCGCTTACTATGCAGCGTCTGTTGCCTATTATGGCCGCAAAACAGATCTCCATTCCGCAGATGACGACCAAAACGTACTCACCTATACCATAGCCCTGTCTTCCCCTTTGCCCCGGATAGAAATACCCGCAGGGGACCATACCGTCACCTTAGTTCCATTTGCCAAGTCAATAGAATCATCGGGTGGAGGAGGCATCACCCCGGCACGAGGTGACTTTCAGCCCACCTGTACCATAGCTGATTTTTATGTAGAAACCATTACCCCCACCTATGGAAGGTTTCGGGTCAATTTTGAGCATGCAGAGCAGGGTGCGGATCATGATATGGATGCCATGGTGATCTATGAATATGAGTTGCAGGCTAATAACACTATAAAAATCGATGTGGAGTGTATCGATTATCATGGGGGAAGCACCAAGCAGCATCTGGGATATATCATCTCAGGTACAACCACCGATGGCATCTACCTGGAGGTCAGGAGCACCAATTATACTGAAACAGATGATCCTGACTTCTACCTTGATACGCCGCCAGGAATCGGACCAAATCGAGGAGTAAGCGACACAAACTGGCTCGACAACGTACCCTTACCTTCAAGCACCACGAGATCCTTTACCCCCGGATTTTCCCCGGCAGCCACCTTATTGAAGAATCCTCTCTGGTATGCCGCCAAATGGGGAGGATTCAATGACCTCAATAATAATGATAAGCCTGATTTAGAAAGTGAATGGGACGAAGACAGTGATGGCGTCCCGGACACCTATTTCTATGTAATCAACCCCTTAAGGCTTGAGCAACAACTGAACCAATCCTTTGCAGACATCCTGGGCAGGGGTGTATCACACGTGGCCCCCGTGGTTTCAGTAGATGAGGCAAACAGGACCCAAAGCGGCAACAAGGTTTACCTTGCCTATTTCAAGCCCCAGGAAACCGATTACTGGCAGGGAAACCTCAAGAAATACGGTCTGGATTACCTATCCAGGACAGACTGCGAAAGGATAGAGCCTGAGTGGACGGTGGTTGACAAAAACGGTGAAATTGCTGCCAGATGTGACGGCACACTCAAGGCCGGAAGCACCTCATACTGGTCAACCGCTCCTGATGGAGGTCAGGTACATGAAGGGGGTGTGGGCGCATTATTGAAGCAATCCATGCCAGGCCCAGATCCGGTGAGTGTCCCCTCTGCCGGGCCTTATTACAATTTCAGAGCGATCCGCTACTATGATGAAAAACATGAAACCATAAACGACTTCATAAGAACAAATGTCTCCAAAAGTGACCTTGATGTTCCAGATAACATGACTGCGTACAAGATTATCAACTTTATGTATGGGTATACCTTTGACGCCCTGCCTAATGGGGATCCGGTGGCAAAAAGAGCGTGGATTTTGGGAGACATAATCCATTCTGAGCCGAGGGTCATCGATTATTTTGACGCAGATGGCCAACTGGAGTACCGTTTTATTGCTGTTGGTGCCAATGACGGCATGCTCCATGTTTTTACCGATAGGGACGCCTCCGATATTAATGGCAGAACGTATGCTGCAGGAAGCGAGATTTATGCCTTTGTGCCTTCCGACCTTCTTGCCAGGCTCAAAGAATTCGCCAGCCCGGATACCCATGCCTACATGGTTGATGGCTCGTGCAACCTCTTATGCGCTAAGACCAAAACCAACGGTTACCATGACAAGACCTTGGTCTTTGGCGAGCGGAGGGGTGGGAGAAGTTACTGGGCCCTGGATGTAGCCAAGCCAGACCCGAGCGAATGGACCGTAAAATGGCACATCAAGGGAGAAACTGGGGACTTTGAGCAACTAGGGCAAACCTGGAGCAAACCCTTGTTTGCCCGCATCAGGGTGTCCGGCGGGTCTGAACCAGATGATTTTAAGGATGTTGTCATATTTGCCGGGGGGTATGACCCATTAGAGGATGGTTTTCCGGAGGAATTTCTAGATTCCAATGAAAATGGAAAGTGGGATAGCATGCCCGCTCCTGGTGAATCCTATGCAAATACACCAGGTGGAGCACCAGGGTATGACACCTACAATCCTGGCGAAGATACCATGGGGCGAGGGATATTTGTGGTGGATGCCGCCGACGGGAGCCTTGTGTTCAGTGCAACCTACGGTACCTCTGGTGTAACTACCGGAACAGAGCAAAAATATGCCGATATGAAGTATTGTTTCCCTGCTGATCCATCGGTCATTGCCCTGTCGGAAGAAAAACTCGTCATATATTCCGCTGATATCTATGGCCAGATATGGAAGATCACCCACGATTACTATGATCCTTCTCCTGCCGCCAGGTGGAAGGTCAAGCTCATCTTCAAATCAAACCCCGGCTCCGATCTTGCCTCCGGTGACACCAACATAGCAGGCGCCCGAGATAGTATTGCTGATCAGGGGAGAAAGACCTTCTATTCCCCTGATGTATCCTTTTTTGGCACCTGCTGGACAAGACGGCCAGTTCTCTATTTCGGTACCGGTGACCGGGCACATCCCCGCTATACAATGATCTCCAACCGATTGTATGTAGTAGCAGATTACAACAGTATAACCAGGGAAACAGACCTTTTGAACCTTACCTGCGATGAACTCGATGACCAGGCAGATGCCGATGGTGATGGGGTTTTAGAGCTCATCCCGCCGGATGATGATGATGCAATCAGAAAGATAGATTTAAAGGCGATCCTGAGGAATCTTGTTCCAGGATCGCCATGCAGGGGCTTTTATCGGGTTTTGGACAAGCAAGGCGATTGCACTGATGAAACTATCAGCCATGAGGGGGAACAGCTACTCAGCCAGCCCACACTCTTCTTTAGGAATGTTTATTTTACCGCTTACCAACCTGTGTTTGATGATCCCTGCAACCCCACCGGCAATGCCTTCGTCTATGCCCTCAATTACTGTTGGGGTACATCTGTATTTGACTTCAGCCAAGAAAACACCACTGATAGAACCATTGCAGACACCTATCAGACTATCAAAGGCGGCGCCATCCCTTCAGGTGTCAGGGTAATTACCCGGGGCGGACATACAGCAGGCATAATCAATGCTGGGGGAGCGGTAAGCGGGGTTGGTAGATATCAAGGCACCAACATTCCAGGACCTCCACCCGGACTATTCCATATGTTGTGGAGAATTAAATAACCATTGACCAAAAGACACGATCTTATATCCGTCTTTCATCCGCCACGTTTTTTCAATAGTGTTTGATATTCGATCATGTCAGTTGATGGTTGTCCGTTGTCCGTTGCCAAAAAGAACCATGAAATAGGCCAGGCACAAGGGCAAGGATCGGAAAGGAGCCAAGGCCTTGAAAATTAGTGAAATTGGGGAATTTGGGCTAATAGAGTCCATCAAGAAAGACTGCGTCACCTCATTGCAAGGGGTTATCAAGGGCATTGGTGACGACTGCGCTGTTTTTCATTCCTCATCTGGCCGGGTTTTACTGCTGACTACTGATATGCTGGTTGAGGATATCCATTTTTTGCGGAATACCATAACCCCGTATCGGTTGGGACGAAAGGCTGTAGCCGTGAATCTGAGCGACATTGCAGCTATGGGTGGAACACCCCTCATCGCTCTGATCTCTCTGGCCATATCTGCTCAAACAGAGGTTGAGGAAATTCAAGAGCTTTACCGAGGCATGAGAGAGATCTGTGGCCTTTACGGCGTTGATATCATAGGAGGAGACACGGTTGCCTCGCCCAACAACATGATTATCAATGTTTCCCTGATTGGTGACGCAAATCAACAGGAGGTTCTCTATAGATCCGGCGCAAGGCCAGGGGATAGGATCTATCTTACAGGAACCGTCGGGGATTCCTCCGCCGGATTGAGTATTCTAAAACATGAAATATCACCCCAAGACTCTCTGCGCGGGCACTTCATCAAAGCCCACAATGAACCAGAACCCCTGATTAAAACTGGAAAGGTGGTAGCCGGATCACGGCTTGCCAGCGCCATGATCGATCTGAGCGATGGGCTTCTCTCAGATTTGGCCCATATCTGTGAGGAAAGTCGTGTTGGGGCGCTCCTCTTTAGAGATAAGATTCCTCTCTCTAAAGAGCTCAAAAGCCTTGCTGCTCATGCGGGTTTCGATCCACTTGATTTTGCCCTTTCAGGAGGGGAAGACTATGTTCTTTTGGTAACTGTGCCTCCGGCAAAGACCCGGGACTTTGAGCGGGTATGCAAGAAGGAAAGCGTATACCCCCTCTTTCAGGTAGGCGAGATACAGGAGGCAAAAGGGATACGGATCAGGCATGAAGATGGATCGGTGGAAGAGCTCGCTCACAAGGGTTTCGATCATTTTTCACATCCCTGGTAAGGTATCTGGTCAGGGTTCAGAGGTTCAAGGTTCAAGGTTCAGGGTTGAGGCTTCGGATATTTGGAGTTCATTGAAAATCTAAACCCGAAACGCTGAACCCAGGATCTATAAAGGAAAACGCATGAGGATAGAACGATTTGAGGACATTGAGGCATGGCAATTGGCCCGGGAGTTAACTCACAAGGTCTATGACCCGACAAAGAAGGTTAAGTTTGCCAGCGACTTCCGGTTGAAGGGACAAATTCAGGATGCAGCGGGTTCATCCATGCACAATATTGCTGAAGGATTCGATTCGGAGACAAACCCGGAGTTTGTTCGTTTTCTTCGGTATGCAAAACGGTCTTGTACCGAAGTCCAGAGCGAGCTTTACGTGGCGTTGGATCAACAATAGATAACGAATGCTGAATTTCAGGATGTGTATGATCATGCCGGACGCACCCGCGCTGCCATTCGCGGTTTCATCAAGTACTTGCTGGCCTATAAGCTAAGTCAACGAAACAAAGATAACCCTGAACGGTGAACCCTGAACCTTGAACCTTTGAACGCCTACCTAAGAAATAGGGCGGGTGGAAACATCAGGAGGATCCGTGATCAGATGTAGCCACTCATTTACTTGGCCACCACACTCAACTTGCCGATCTGTATGGGCGGGGTCAGAAGGGAACCCCCGGCCCATTCTGCTGTATCGCCGATGGCAGCGATATTTTTCAGTGCATCGTAGGTGTTGCCTGCTAACATAACATCCTTTACGCGTCCCACAATCTCGCCGTTTTCTATCTTATAGCCTAAATGAAGATTTACAGAAAACTCTCCACTCATGGGATTCCCCTGGCCCAAACCCAAAACATCATGAACAATCAACCCTTCTCTGGTGTGTTTCACCATATCCTCGTAAGCCGTATCACCCTCTTTGATAACCAGATTTGTGGGACTGCAACCAACGCCGTTACCGGTGGTCTTGGCTCCTGCCCGCCCTGCTGTATCGAGGTCGTAGAGGAAGTTTTTCAGTATGCCATCCTCAACGAGTGGGGTAACCTGGTGGGCCACTCCCTCACCGTCATACATGCCGCTATTCCCTGCATAATCAATCAGGGGGTTATCGGTGATGGTGAAACTGTCGTGTGCGATCTTCTTCCCCAGCTTGCCAGCAAGCGGCGATGATCCCAGTACTACGTTCTTGCCATCAACTCCCAGAGTAAGAGCCAAAAGGAGTACCTTCATACCTTCGGGTGTGAAAATCACGGGCATATCACCTGATGTGACCGGGGCGATGTTCTCCGCCATCTTGAACAACGCAATGGCTTTCTGGGCGATCTCCACGTGGTCAATCTCGCGTTTTTTCCACCCGAAACCATGTCCGGCCCAGAGGAGGTCGGTTCCCCGCACCAGCTGACCATCAACCCACACAGCGAAATTTGTGGTCTCGGTGCTATAGCCAGTGCCGGCAGAGTTTGCAAATTGACTGGTTGCAACCCCCTTGATCGCCCCGGCGCCAAGGAGGATGTCAGGGTTATAGTCTTTGACCAGGCTGATCATCTCCTCGCCGATGCTCACCATCTCCTCTTTGGTAACCGGATGCACCTCATCGTCGCAGACCCTTACCTCCGTGCCTCTCTGTGGACCCGGGAAATCGAAATGCGCTGGGCTTCCAAACTCAGCAGCCTCCAACGCCCTTTCTACCACACCATCAACATCGTCTCTGTCCGTAGTATGGGATGTGCCTATTTTTCCATCAACGATAACCTTCACGCTCATGCCAGTACCCTGCGAAGATTTAACCGCCTTGAGCTTGTCGTTCTCAAAAGAAACCCCTGTGGATTCACTTTTGCCCAATGACGCCTGCGCACCCTGTGCCTTTACCATCGCCTTTTCAATCAACTGGTTTACGGTCATTGCTGTCTCCCTCCAACCACAACGTTTTGCATGCGCACGTAAGGGCCACCAAATCCTACGGGCAGAGGTGACTGCCCCCCCTTTCCACAGCCACCGCCTACCGGTGGCAGTTCTACTGCATCGCCTATCTTATCAATATTCATTAAGGTTTCGAAAACGTTGCCCGTCAGCACCACATCTCTCACAAGCTCCGCTACCGCGCCCTCCCTGATCATGTAACCATACGCAGCACTAAAGGTAAACATCTCCATGGCGGTCTGACCGCCAACCATGTCCAGGGCATAGAGACCCAGTTCTACATCTCTTACCATATCTTCAAAACTGTCATCACCTTTGTCTATAAAGGTGTTGGTCATGCGCACAATAGGTGGGTGTTGGTAATTAATAGCCCTGGCGTTGCCCGTGGGTTGTTCTCCCATTTTGGCAGCGGTTTCCCGGGAGTGCAATCTTCCCACCAGGATGCCATCTTTGATCAGGTAGTTCCTTCTGGTCTTCACGCCTTCATCATCGTATGTGTGGGTACCTCTCAGACCGCTGAACGAGCCGTCGTCTACGATGTTGAGGCCATCCGAACCAAAGCGTTTACCCAGCGCCATAAGCTCCTTCATGCGCTCATTCTCGTAAAGAAAATCTGACTCACTCAGGTGTCCAAATGCCTCATGGGCAAAAACTCCTGCTAACCTCGGGTTGATAATTACGGTATATTTTCCGCCGGCAACGGGCGGTGCTGAGAGCAGGTCTACAGCCCGCCTGGCAGCATCTTCTGCCTTTTTGTGTACCCCTTCAACCACCTGGAATCCAGTGCTGCCAGCAACGCTCTCAAATCCCCGCTGCACATTGTCACCATCCCGAGCAGTTGCTGATATTGACACGCCTGTATCAGGCCGCTCGTCTTCAATGTAGGTTCCCTCTGAATTGCAATACCAGATCTTTCTGAACCTATCGTCATAGGCAACATTCGATGTTTCGATCCGGTCGTGATACCCAAGGACAATCTTGTTGTACTCCTCGATAACCGCCTTTTTCTCTGACAATGAAACTTGTCGAAAATCCTTGTTTAAGTTCGCTGTTGTCGTATCATCAACCGGTTCCACCTCCGCAAACTCACTGTGTTCTTTTCCCACTAATCGAGCGGATTCACAGGCCTCTCTCACTCGGGTCTCAAGATCACGGAGATCATTGAACGTAGAATAACCCCATCCGCCTTTAACAAGCGCTCTCACTATGCCACCCAGGGTTCTGGCAGACCCGATATTATCCAGTTCCTTGCCCCTGAAATTCACCCACGAAGAGGTTTCGCTTTCAATGCGGATCTCTGTGTATTCTGCATTGCTCTTGCGTAAGGCCTTTTCCATCCTCTCTCTCATACTTATCACCTTTCTGAAAGACTAGCGAAGCTCCGCCTCAAACCGACTAGTTGAGGAAAATAATAATCCATTTCTTGAAGTGAAGCTATTAGGGCTTCGTTTAACGTTCTACGGTTGCGCTGCTGGTTTCGTAT
>JAFDDT010000125.1 GCA_019310725.1 Deltaproteobacteria bacterium
GAATCCTGGCTTGGGAGGAGGCTCATAGAAAATTCGGCTCTGATCCAGATCTCTACTCGCCATCTATTAAATCCCTTCTCAAAAACATGAGACCCAATAAGGCCCTGCCCTTTATTAATTCCGTGGTGGCACTGTTCAACTATATATCTATAAAATATGTTGTGCCCTGTGGTGGAGATGACATAGCATCGGTTCAGGGGAATCTGGTATTAGGGATCTCTGATGGAACGGAAAAATTTATCCCTTTAGGCAGTGAGCTTGAAGAAAATCCTTTTCCTGGTGAGGTCATATATTATGACGATGTCACCAAGAATGTGTTGTGTAGGCGATGGAACTGGAGAAACGGAGATATCACCAAAATAGAAGTGGATTCAAAGAAAATAGTAATAAATATCGACTGCTTACTACCCGTTACTCCCGATATGGGCAATGAGGCGCGAGACGACTTGACTGAACTGTTGAAACAACATTGTGATGCTCAAATCGAAAGGTTCTATCTCGACTCCACCAATAGGGAAATTGGGCCCTTTTAGCACGGCTGGTTTCAGAACTGTTCCCATGTGAAGCCATTCCCAAACCCCTTAGTGCATCACATTGAATGGTAAGGTTCAAAAGTTGTGGCTTTATGAATATTCAACATAGCGCAACAATTGTACGATATCCTTTGTGTAACAGATAGGCCTGTTCCTGAAAGGCGATATCCCAGAGGAACTCCACCTATTTCGGTAGTGGCCAAATCTTTGAGGGTTTGCTCCATAGAACTCATAGAGCTAATGAGATGTTTCTTCAACCCTCAAAGATTGGCCACCCCATCATAACAGGATGGATAGCGCCTTGAGGGAATTGGCCTATCTGATACCTTATAATTAAAAGCTTCCCACAATTTTTTGTACGTTACTAATTGAATAATGTTGCTACAAAGTATATTAGAGATTGAGAGGTAGTTTCGTGATTGAGAAGGTTCCACATAATACTCATGCCTTTGCGCAGGCCAATGGGGCTGACACTACACGATGGGTATTGTCCGATGAATGAGAGGTCGCTATAATTTCATGGATATCCTGGAAACAACTAGCGGGAAAACGATGGGGAATTTTGACACTATTGATGAAGAGTTCCTTCCCTTCGGACACGGCTCTTGGGGTTGTTTTCTTACTGCGAGGAGCTTTTATGAAACAAGACGTTATGTGTAGGCTGGGACAAGAACGCGACGTACATGCCCTGATTCAATGTAATGTATCCATGGCCCGTGAAACCGCAGGGAAAGAGCTTCCCATTGAAATCATATCTTCAGGGGTAAGGAACCTATTGAAAAACCCACACCTGGGTTTTTATGTGGTTGCTGAGAATCAGGGAGAAATACGGGGTTCTTTGATGGTTACAACTGAATGGAGCGATTGGCGGAGCGCGTTTTTCTGGTGGATTCAGAGTGTTTACGTGAGGCCCGAATTTCGCCGCCAAGGGACATACCGAAGGCTTTACAGGTATGTAAAGGGAAGAATAGTGCACGAGACAAATGTTTGCGGACTTCGGTTATATGTTGAGCGAGAAAACACTGTCGCTCAAATCACAGATAAGGCATTGGGTATGCTGGAGACACCCTATAGAATCTATGAGGAGCTGGTTCAGCGCTAAATATCTAAAATCCAAAGCTAAAAAGGCGAGAGAACCAAAAGTCGCGCTTTTCCTCAGAGAAAACCGCTAGCTAGATGGGCTTCACGCACCCGCGAATGCGCCATTTTACTTTACAGGAGGATGGTAATATGGAGGGTTTGTTCTTTCAAACCAGTGGATCTATGGAAGGGTCTGTGGCATCTCTCCGTTCCCTGCTCGCTGGATTAAAGCAGCCATTTTCTGACGGCGATGCTGTTGGCGTGAAGCTCCATTGGGGGGAACGGGGAAACCACAGTTTTTTACCACCGGTCTATGCAAGAGAAATTGTACAATGGCTGTCCAGCCACGGGAAAAGACCATTTATCTTTGACACCACTGTTCTCTATTCCGGAGGACGACGCACCGCGAAAGACACCCTGGCAACGGCAACTGAGCATGAGTATACAGAAGAATTCCTTGGCTGTCCGGTTGTTGTTGCCGATGGAGTGGATGGCCGGGATGTCATTGATATACCTGCAGAATTCAAGCATTTCGATACGGTGCAGGTTGCGTCGATCGTGGAAAAAGCCCACGGCTTTGTGATTTTCTCCCACTTCAAAGGTCATATGGGATCGGGATTTGCTGGGGCCATCAAAAATATCTCCATGGGCTTTGCTTCACGCGCGCAAAAGCAGCGCATGCATTCTGATGTTCATCCGGTTCTTGGGCGGCAGAGGTGCACCCGCTGTGGTATCTGTGTCGAGGTATGCCCGACTGGTGCGGCACAGCTCGTCGACGACGAATACCCAACCTATGATCTGGAAAGGTGCATTGGTTGTGCCCAGTGCATTGCCCAGTGCCCTGAGGTAGCCCTCCAGATCTTTTGGGGTACCGACCCAAAAGTCTTTCAGGAGAAACTGGTGGAGACGGCTGCCGCGGTATGGCGATACATTGAGAATAGAACCATACTGGTTAATGCCTTGCTCAACATTACTGTGGATTGCGATTGTTTGCCAGGAGAAGCTCAGGTCATGGCCTCAGATTCAGGTTTTCTGGGTGGGTACCATCCCGTGTCTATTGACGCCGAATCATTAGAACGTGTCGGCGCTAATCTCTTTACCAAGGCACATCCGAACGTGCCCTGGCAGAGACAGTTCGAGCATGCTCAGGAGATAGGGTTTCACGAAGCAACGCCAAAGGGGTAAGGTAGCAACACGAGGCGCCAGACATGGAACAAGAGAAGGTTATCCTGGGTCGTTTTACAACTCCCCACGGGGAGTTACAACTGCAACGATGGACCGAAACCGATGAAAAAGGCCAGCCGGTGTACGAAGTGATCTTTAACGGCGTTTTTTTGATGGCCAGTTACAATGAGCTATCAGAAAAGGCTCTGGCCACTTTGGCCATTGATCCACTGACTTCGGACAGGCAGGATCTCAGGATTCTGATTGGTGGCCTTGGAATCGGATATTCTCTGCGGGCTACGCTGGATGATGGTCGCATTCAGGCCGTGGACGTTGTTGAGATCGAGGAACATATTATCAGGTGGGCAAAGGGTGTCTTCAGTAAACAGAACCACCACGCCTGCTCTGACTCGCGGGTGCACGTCATACACATGGATCTCGGAGACTACATTACCCAGACAGACAAGACATACGACGCCATCATTCTGGACATTGACAATGGGCCCACCTGGCTGGCACTGGCAAGTAACCAGAGGCTTTACAAAAAGCCTGCTCTCCGTAAGTTCAGGACCCTATTGAGGGATGGCGGCGTATTCACGATCTGGGCAGCACACCAATGTGCACCCTTCCAGAGCAGGCTGGGGCGGGTCTTTGGCCAAACAGAGCTGATCACAGTACCGGATTTGGACCCACAGGGCCGCTCAATTGACTATTTCATATATCGGACGCGGTTGTTCGAAAACTGAGAAACAGAGGTGGAGGCGAAACTACCTCAGAAGAAAACGATAGAGCGGAGGAAACCGTATGGGTAAACCAGAACCCAATTTCCATTATAAGTTGATGGCTCTAGGTTACAAATTCCGCGATTTCTTCTTGCCCCGCATGAATGTCCTGAAAGAGGTGGGGATAGAACCAGGCTTTCATGCACTCGACTATGGATGTGGACCGGGAAGCTACATAACCCCCCTTGCGAAATTGGTAGGCGAATCAGGGAAGATTTATGCCCTGGACACACATCCGCTTGCAATTCAGATGGTTCAAGATATTGCTGCACGGAAAAGGCTCAGAAATATTGAAACCATTCACTCTGATTGTGCGACCGGACTCGAAAACCGAGTTATCGATGTGATTTTGTTGTACGATACCTATCATGACTTAGCGGATCCAGATGGCGTATTAAAGGAGTTGCATCGGGTCTTGAAGCCTAACTCCGTGCTATCTTTCAGCGATCACCACATGAAAAAAGAGGAAATCCTATCTCAGATAACAAGAAACAACCTGTTTGCCTTGTTGCGAGAAGGCAAGAGCACCTATAGTTTCTCAAAGGTTTAGAGGAATTGTGACGCGAGCATGCGAGGTGCCCCTCTCTGCACCTGACACCTCCTGCCGCACAGTTCTCGTTCAATGCTCAGCCCCTTCAGAATAGATGGAATACCCTGATGGCACATTCACTAAGCAAAGCATTCTATTGTTTGCATTGGATATAACCGAGAGGGGTCTAGGATCGTCGTGAGGTGTCTTCTTCTTTTCCGAGGATCCCGGGCTGGTCGAGGTCGCTGAGGTACATGCAGTCTCTATGGAAGTCAGATTCTTAGCCATTTTCCAGTAAAGTTTTGAGATATTTACGTCGATAAAAATGCAAGACGGGGTCTCTGCTCAGAGGAGCCCTGTACTCCTCTCTGAGGGGCGGGATTTCAGATACATGGAGATAGCCTATGGTCAGCCTGGATAAAGGTGATGTAAGACAAATACTGAAAATGCTTGAGGATGAGCTTAACCTCACGCCCAAACTTGATAAGATAGAAAAGATGAAAATGAGAAGTAGGATCAGAAAACAAGCTAATTGGCTCTTAGGTTCCATAAATCCCACTACAGACAGGCTCTACAATGGGCTGGAGGACAGACTTCCTGAGGTCTTTTCCCTCTATCCCTATGCATTTTGTCATCAACTCAGAGATCTCCTTGATGTGAAATTGTTGACCTTGAGAAAAAGAGAGAAAGAAAGGCTCAGATTAAGGTCCCAGTCATTGACCTCGTAAGGGTCTGTCTTCCAAGAAACAGGAACATAATCAGATACCCCGCTCATCCCGGTAAAGCTCCACCAACAAATCCCCGCTCCACCGCAAATTCCGATACCGTTTGTGATTTCCGAGCACGCACTGTTTGCCCCTTGACGCTCGTCTGGGGAAAGACTACCTTCAGCGCATGACAAGAATTGGGGGCCATTACTATCATCTGCCAAAGAGTCTTCCGCGGTGAAGGCTATCCAGATATACGAATGTGAGATGTAGAAATGAGTGAGCCCGGTTGACGACAAGCGATTTTTTTCAAAAAAACATGGAATTCTGTGAAGGAATTGATAGTATGAGACAAAAAAGGAGCGATCTCATGAACAAGCAAATGAGTTTTTGGATGATTGTTGTCGGTTCTCTTTTGACTGCGCTGATTAACGGGTGTACACCTCGTCCTGTCACTACCCATGATCAACTCATGCTCCCAGAAACCGGTAGAGAGAGTATTGCTGTGATGCCCTTCCTAACAGGAAAACATGACTCAAGGATAGATGAGGCCATCAATGCTACGTTGGACTGTGCTGTTTCTCAGCTCTGTTTCAATACCCAGGATGTCAGAAGCGGGGCAGACACAACCTTAACCCGTTACATGCAAGAAGCCCTTGAACAGCGTTTGGGTGAGCGGGTGATACCCCTTGAAAAGGTTTATAGGGCTTCTGAAGAACTCACCAGAGACAAAACAATCGACACCCCCCGTTCCCTTGCAACAAGGCTTGGTGAGAAATTGAAAGCCGACCATGTCATTGCTGGAACGGTATGGAGATACAGAGAGAGAGTTGGCACCGCCCGGGCATGCAGCAGTCCGGCATCCGCAGCCTTTGTGGTTTATGTCATACATGTCACCGATGGAAGACTCCTTTGGAAGAAAGTCTACTCCAGAACTCAAAAACCCCTCTCCGATGACATTCTCAATGCTCGGACCTTCTTTAAACAGGGGGCACGCTGGCTCTCAGTCGATGAACTGGCCCGCTATGGAGTTTATGAGGTTGTAGAGAAATTTCCCTATAAGAGTGATCTCTCCTGGTCAGAGAAATTTTTCATGGTAAACGCCTCTTTCCGGACCCTCAATCCAGATGATCTTGGATTTCCTGTCAGGTTTGGAGCGTTCCATTGATTCCTGATTTCATGGCTCCTCCCAGTTTTGCTCGGATGGCCATAGGGTCAGCCAGTTATTCAGCGCCATTACTGCAGTGCGCTGAATAAGGAAATAGCCATCAGCTTTAACTGCTATGGTGTTCACACCAGAAAGAGAGGAGAAAGATAGTGAAGACAAACGTAATTATCCCGAACCAGTACCAACCACTCCTGGATCTGAAAGAAACAGAAAAGGCTATCCGTCTCATCAAGGAATTTTTTCAGACCAATCTATCGTTTGAGCTAAACCTCATGCGGGTGACAGCGCCTCTCTTTGTTAAAGCCGGCACGGGGATAAATGATGACCTTAATGGGATCGAAAAACCCGTTTCTTTCAGGATAAAGGCTTTGGATGGTATGGGTGCAGAGATAGTGCAGTCCCTTGCCAAGTGGAAGCGGATGACGCTGGCCGATTATGGCTTCAAACACGGTGAAGGTCTGTATACTGACATGAATGCTATTCGTCCGGATGAAGAGCTAGACAACCTGCACTCACTATACGTGGATCAATGGGATTGGGAAAGGGTAATAGCACCAGAGGAGCGGAACCTGGAATTTCTAAAAAACATAGTCCGAAAGATATACGATGTTATCAAGCGGACAGAAAAATATATTTGCCATCACTACAGTGTCATCCAGCCAATTCTTCCGCAAGACATTGCTTTTATACATAGTGAAGAATTGGGAGAACAATATCCTGATCTAACACCGAGAGAGAGGGAAACGGCTGTTTGCCAGGAACATGGTGCCGTTTTTGTCATTGGCATTGGCAGCGACCTGAAAAACGGCAAGCCTCATGATGGTCGAGCCCCGGACTATGATGACTGGTCCACACCCCTTGATGGCGGGTTTAGGGGGCTCAATGGAGACATTTTCGTTTACTACCCGGCGTTAGACACTGCCTATGAGCTCTCTTCAATGGGAATCCGCGTAGACGCCAACACGCTATTGAGACAACTGGAAATCAAGGGGGAGATGAAAAGGAAGAATCTCCTGTTCCACAGGCGTCTGCTCAATGGCGAACTACCCCTGTCCATTGGAGGTGGCATAGGACAGTCCCGGCTGTGTATGCTGTACCTTCGAAAGGCTCACATCGGCGAAATCCAAACCGGTATCTGGCCCGACGATATGATCACAGAGTGCCGAGAAAATAATATTATTCTCTTATAATCTCACGGCATTTCTGCTGACTATGGAGGTTTCAACGTGCTATTGCTCATTAGTTCATCCAGCTGGCTCACGTGCCCCTGATGGCTCATCGGGGAGGTGAGGGTAGAAAAAAGTGACAGCCACAATTAAATCTATTGACAGTTTAATATGCTGATATTATTATATAATTTATTGGGAAATAAGCTCGTCGAGATGCAGCAGGTTTTGACACTGCATAATTCTTTGGTACCCTTCAAAAGTGTTGGCACGAACCATAGTCGTTAACATTCTTAAGGAGGTTATGGCTGTTTTTGAAAGGCCTGCCTCGCCTGAGCGAGAGCGATGGCGGGCAGGCGGGCGATATCTCAAAAAAAATTCCACCGAGTCTTGCAGTGGCCAGCACCTGGTTCAATAGAATAACCTGAGCGCGTCGGTGGTCTTAGCTATTAGGGAGAATGAGGACGATGACCACGTGGCCCTATCGGTATCAGTTGAGCTTGCAAGATCGAGTCCGCCGTTCGATTTATGAGTTGTTGCGGGATCAGATGGATACCTACCTTGTTAAGCATGCCCTTGTCGAGTCATACGAAAACTTCCGGCTGAACAATGAACCATATCCCTTTGTTACCAAACGGGAGTTGAAGCCGCGGGCCCGTATTGTGGAAAAAGAAAACATCCTTCACAACCACTTTCTCGTGTTGTTTTGCGAAGGTACCATCCCCAGCACGTACAAGAAATATATTCGATTCTTCGACACCAACAAGGTCACCAAGGAAAGCATAGCAGAGTTGGCCAATATCCAACTCCACAAACGATACACCAAGAATTTGCGCTACTTCGATAACCTTGGTTTCGAACCTCTCGTTCTTGACTTGCTGCCAGCCGACTATGCCCTTCTCGTTCAGAAGGATCCGACAATCAAGAGAAAAAACCGATATGCTATGACCCACTTTCGCGTGAAGATCGACTGGCCCATTGATGAAGCAACAGAGGCGATGGCCCGAGATTTCCGCTACATCCCTAAAGAGCTTTACGAATATGGCGAAAAATATGCCCAAAGCCTACACAGCAAGCTCTTTGAGAATTATGGATTTCACTACTCTATCGGCGGTCGTCGCACCGCAGCAGTAGTGGCAGCCCAATTCCTCAAAAAGATGGATTTCATCTCCACGGTCTACGTTGCCAGCTCAGAAGATCGCACCCTCACGCGTATCAGCGAACGGGGAGTGAGCAAATTCGTACTGATCTCTCTGCCTCATGCAGAAATATCCAGGCTTTTGAATGAAAACCGGGTTCATTTTGACACCTTTGTGAAACGGTATCTGGTAGACATCCGCGATGATTACGGTGTAGCAATTCTTCAGGTGGTCTACCGCAATACTCCTTTTTCAAAGCCGCCTGAAGACGGAAAACTGCGGGATCTCCGGCCTGATTACCAGTGGTTGACCGTGAGCGACCAGCTCCTTGTGCCCCTTTCCGGGAACGTGGAAGCCTCACCGCTCTCCTACCGTACTATCTATATGTCTGATTAAGGCGGGCTGTTGCCCAAACAGAAATCCCAAAAAACCCTTGGCGAAGTTGAAGATAAGCAATGTCAGCCTTTTGAGCCCTAAGGATAGGAAAACGTCAAAGTCCAGGGGGTATGGGTATCTTTTTTTTGGTTATGCCCCTGGCCCAGACCTGGCATGCTGGGTTGCGGTTATAAAAATCACTCCATGCATAAGCAGTAAACACGGTTGCATATTCCGATCGTGTCACGCCAGGGCAGGCCTATGACATGGCACCTTACTGGGTCGATTCAAAATGGTTTATTGATCCATAAGCCTTAGAATCTATAGGCTCCATCTATATAAACCATTTTGAAACGCCTGCCCGCCATTTAAGCAAGGCGAGGCGGGCGGGCCCACTCATCTAAACTATTTGGGGCATAATCGTAAAAAAAAGATACCCATACCCTGCAAGAGGCTCAGAAATCAATAGCCTTAGGTTTCACTATGATGTGGGCCTGCCCTAAGTGCGAGTTTTGATATCGCCTGGAGCGAGCCTTTAATGGCTTGGAGGGGTACTTATCTGCCCTTGATGTCAGGCATCTCAAGCCTGCTTCAGCCTCCGGCATCC
>JAFDDT010000334.1 GCA_019310725.1 Deltaproteobacteria bacterium
TTTGCCCACTGGATGATTGAGAAGCTGATGCGCTTTACCGCGAACGCCATAGAGCAAATACCCCTTTATATCAGGTAGGGGCATAAGTGAAGACGGATCGGTTTTCGTTGAAATCGGCGGAAGCGCGTATATATTCGGAGGAATTTTGATGTTTCAAAACACAGGTCGTAATTATGACCCTGAATTACAAACGTGCCCTTAATTTGCACGATGTGAAATTGATAATGAGTTTTGCTAATGGAACTGTGGCCCCTGAGTTACGAGACATTTGAATCGTTTCTCCTTGTCCTTACCAGGACAGGTGTTTTGCTCTTTGTATTGCCGTTTTTCAGCTCGCGAGTTATTCCGGTCCGTTGCAAGGCCGGTTTGGCCCTCGCCATAAGTATCCTCCTCTTCCCTGTTATGAATCGTGGTTATGCCGGGCTGCCGGATAACTTATGGGGCATGGGCCAAATGGTCATAGCGGAATTCATTACCGGCATGATTCTGGGGCTATTAGTCCAGGTATTTTTCGAAGGTGTTAGAATGATGGGACAATTGGTCGGATTCCAGACAGGTTTTTCCATTACCAATATCTTTGATCCCCAGAGCGGTATTCAGGTCTCAATCCTGGCCAATTTGGCATACTTTACCGCCATGGTGCTTTTCCTTTTCTTTGACGGGCATCACGTCATGTTGAGCGCAATGAAGGAGAGCTTTCAGATTATCCCCCCGGGTTCCTTGACCATCTCGGGGGATCTGGTCCGGGATGTCATAAATCTGGCAGGCGATATGTTTGTTATCGCTCTCAAGATAGGTGCACCCGCGATAGCCGTCCTTTTTTTTACCCAGATGGCATTTGGGCTGGTAGTCAAGCTGATACCGCAGATGAACATCATGATTGTAGCCTTCTTTGGTATCTGTCTGGGGCTGCTCTCCAGGTTCTTGGACATATACACGGATCGTCTCGGCCCCCTGTTGCTTAATACCATGAATATCATGAAGGGTTAAGAATAACAATGCCGGAAGAGAGTTTTGAAGAAAAGACTGAAAAGCCTACTCCAAGAAAAAGGGAAGAGGCCAGGAAAAAGGGAGAAGTCGCCAGGAGTAAAGAGCTTCCTTCCGTGGCTGTTCTGCTCTCCGCCCTGTTCGTCCTTGGCATTTCCGGATCTTACATTTACGGCCACCTTCAGACCATCATGGTGAAGGCGAGTTCCGCGATTGTCCTTAGAGATTTGGATCTGCAATTGCTCCTTGAGTTTTCCCGGAAAATCATCATTCTGTTTATCCTGATGCTGAGTCCCTTGTTCACAGCCATCGTTGTTACGGCTGTTTTTTCCAACATCATGCAGGTAGGCTTTATGCTCTCGGGCGAATCAATCAGGCCTCGGTTTTCAAAACTGGATCCCGTCAAGGGGCTGAAAAGGCTCTTTTCTATGCGGTCCGTTATGGAACTTTTCATATCCTTGGCCAAGCTGATCATTGTGGGAAGCGTTGCATATCTCACCGTAAAGGGTGAGATGCAAAACGTCGTCTCCCTGGGAGGGATGGCAACAAGTTCTATCGTATCCTATATTTTTGGGGCCATGTTCAAGCTCTTTGTAAGGTGCTCACTTGCGATGATCATCATCATCATCATCGATTATTCCTATCAAAGGTGGGAATTTGAAAAAAGGATGAAGATGACCAAGAGGGAAATGAAAGAGGATCTCAAAAGGACGGAAGGCGATCCTTTCGTTAAATCCAGGATAAGAAGTATTCAAATGCAAATGGCCCGAAAGAGAATGATGCAGGCGGTTCCCGAGGCGGATGTGGTGATTACAAACCCCAGCCACATTGCCGTTGCCCTGAAATATGACGGGGCTGTCATGAGGGCACCAAAGTTGATGGCAAAAGGGAAAAGGAAAATAGCGGAAAAGATCAAAGAAATCGCCAGGGAACATGATATCCCCGTCCTGGAGAATAAGCCGCTGGCCAGGAGCTTATACGACCTGGTTGAGGTCGGTCAGGAAATACCGCCGACCCTTTACCAGGCCGTTGCCGAGATTTTGGCATATATCTATAAATTGAAACCAAGAACCGTATAACAGGGAATTCACATGGTGGAAGAGGTCGTTAAAACAAAGTCGCCGATTACCTTTGCGGCACCCAGTGAAATGATGGCGGTCATCGGGGTGGTCACCGTGCTGATCGTGATGATTATTCCTGTTCCCGCCATGCTCCTCGATTTTTTCTTGGCACTGAATATCACCCTTTCCATAACTATTCTTCTCATCAGCATGTACACCCAGAAGCCCCTTGATTTCTCCGTTTTTCCCTCTCTGCTCCTGATGACCACACTGTTCAGGCTGTCTTTGAATGTTGCATCAACCCGGCTAATCCTCCTGAACGGCCACGACGGTGCCCAGGCCGCAGGGAAAGTCATTAAATCCTTTGGAGGCTTTGTGGTCGGCGGGAACTACGTTGTCGGCATGATTGTTTTCGTTATTCTTGTCATCATAAATTTCGTGGTCATCACGAAGGGTGCGACAAGAATAGCGGAGGTCGCCGCAAGATTCACCCTTGATGCAATGCCAGGCAAGCAGATGAGTATCGACGCTGATCTGAATGCAGGGCTGATAGACGAGAAAGAGGCAAAAAGACGCAGAAGCAGCATCGCCAGAGAGGCCGAATTTTACGGCGCAATGGACGGGGCCGCCAAATTCGTCAGGGGGGATGCAATTGCCGGGATAATAATCACCTTCATCAATATCATGGGCGGCCTGGTGATAGGCGTTCTTCAAAAGAGCATGTCCATTATGGACGCCGCGCAGAATTACACCCTCCTTACCATAGGCGACGGACTGGTATCACAGATTCCGGCCCTGACCATATCTACTGCTGCGGGGATAATTGTGAGCAGGGCGACCTCCGAGGAGAATATGGGGAAGGAATTGGGGAAACAATTCTTTGATTACCCAAAGGCGATTTACCTGTCGGCTTTCATAATATTCTTTTTCGGTCTCATCCCCGGCTTGCCGCATCTGCCTTTCGTCATGCTCTCCCTCTTCATCGGAGGAAGTCTCTACCTGCTTAGAAGAAGGGCCGCCATGGCCTTAAGTGCAAGGGAGCTCAAGGAGGCCGA
>JAFDDT010000335.1 GCA_019310725.1 Deltaproteobacteria bacterium
TCCACGCTGACCGATCTCGCGATTGATCTCAATATCCCTCTCTAAGATCGTCTCAGATTCCTTTCTGATTGTCTCTTTAATCTCCTCCACCTGATTACCATGCATACCTTCAACGATCTTTATCATCCTCTCAACCGCCCATTTCAGGTTGACTGCGGTGGGCCGTGCCGATTTCATTTGTTCGGCCATTTCCAAAAATCTTTTTCTGAATATCCCGTAGTTCTCTGTGTCTATGGATTGGGCACCTAATGCGAGGCCCATACCTGCTGCCACCCCAATAGCCGGTGCGCCCCTTATGGCCATTTCTCGTATGGCAGCCATAACATCCTGAACAGTGCGGCAGACAAACCACTCCTTCCTGTTGGGCAGCTTTCTCTGGTCAATCAGATAGATGTAATTATCTTCCCATTTTATTGTCGGAATCATGACAAAAACCTTACAAAACCCCAGACTATGGAGATAAATCTTCGAGGATATCTAATACCACCCTATTCCACACATCGGGGCCACCTCCATCAGCCCTGAGGAGATCCGGATGAACCAGGCCATTTATTGAGACACCACCTTTCTGTAGCATCACCACAGCCTTGTCCACCACCTCTAACATGGGAATATCATTGGGGCTGTCTCCCAGGGCAATAGAGAAAACAGGGCCCTTTAGCTTTCTATAAATATTGAGCACCATCTCTACAGCACGCCCCTTATTTCCCCCAATATAGAGATGAATGAATCGGCCCCCTGCAACACATTCGAGGCCAAGTTCTGCCGCTTTCTTGCAAAATATTTCCCCATCGTCACCGCAATTTTCCAACACTATCGGTTCGTCAAACTCTCGCCTTGAGGCAAGAATAGCCTCTTCTAATTCCAAGTCGGTTATAACCGCGATCTCTTTGGCAGACATCTCTGAAAAACCCTTGAACTGGAATTCTTTCTTGAGCTCGGTGATCCTACCGAGAACCTCCTTGATCGGTCTTCCGGTAACTATCTTCTTATAACCTCCAATCCTTTCCCAGCCGATATCCTTCGGCAGGGTAAATGTACGTGGAAAGAATATTCCCCCACCGTTTTCAGATATAAAGGGGCTATCAAGGGATAGTTTTTTCCTCAAAATCTCGATTTCAGCTCGGGTCTTGCTGCTCACCAAAATAAGCGGAATCTGTACCGAGCGAATACGCTCAAGGGCCGGCAGCGCTGGCGTGAAATCGTAGGTTTGGCTGTCTAACAATGTGCCATCTAAATCTGTAAATATTATGATAGAAGATCGAGTTCTTCGTAATCTCTCAGCCATTCAACTATTATCCTACTCTCTCAGTTCTGACTGCCAACTATCGCAAGGCAGGGTCAAGCTATGTGCGCTAACAGAAATCGCCTGAAAGGCCATGGTATTCTTCTCTATCAGTCTCCATACAGTTTTGTCAATCGCAGTGTACTCCCTGCCTGCCTGCGTCTGCTCCTTGTCTCCTTGACTTTGATAGCTTTTTGCCCTATATGGTTAAAATTACAGAAATTTAGAAGATTCCCTGATCTAAGACACGTAGTATCAAAAACGGAACGCCCTTTCAAAGGGATATACAATGAATAGAACAGTCCGGTCTTTAACTACCATAAATCCTCTTTCTATTACTATTTATCTCACCCTCTTGATCGTTGTGGTATTCTTTATCGGTCCTTCATTTCTCGAGGTTGTAGAGCTTAAGACCCTGGATCTAAGGTTCAAATCCAGGGGGTTTATGCAGGCCAATGATGCCATTGTTCTTGCTGTCATAGATGAGAAAAGTCTTGACGAAGAGGGAAGATGGCCATGGCCACGCTCTAAGATCGCACGGCTTGTTGACTATCTCTCAGATGATGAGGCAAAGGTTATAGGGTTTGATATCGGTTTTCTTGAGCCTGATGAAAACAATCTTTCCTTCATTCAACAGCTGGAGTCCAAGTTAGGGAGCCTCGGGCTAAACAATAAAGAGTTAGAGAAATTCCTTAGTGAATCCAAAATGTTGGCCGATAACGATCGTATCCTGGCTCAATCAATAAAACAGTCAAGAGCAAGAGTCATATTGGGTTATTTCTTACATATGGACCAGAAGAGCCTCGGCTATGAAATTGAAAGCCAGGTGATCGATAACAGAATTGCCCAGATCAGTATATCCAAATACCCTGTTGTTCAGTTTTCTGAAAAAGATGCTAATATGGGGCTCCTCATTGATGCTTATTCCCCTGAGGTTGATCTTCCAATACTAAACAAGAGATTCATCAGGTTATTTTAACATGATCCCTGACTTAGATGGAGCAGCAAGGTGGATCCCCTTAATGATTAAATGCAGACAGGAAATCCTTTCCCCCCTTTCAATCCAGTGTGTATGGCATTACCTGGACCGTCCTCCCTTGATCCTCAAGATAGCCAGTTACGGGGTACAAGGGATTCAGATGGGAGATATCTCTATTCCAACGGATGAGACAGGGCAAATGATGATAAATTACCTGGGCCCACCCAAGACCTTCACTCATTATCCCATTACCGACATAATTAATAACAGGATCCCTAAGGGAACGTTTAAAGACAAAATGGTTCTTGTGGGTGCCACAGCCTTGGGCATATATGATATAAGGAGCACCCCCTTTTCATCGGTATGTCCTGGCGTGGAAGTACATGCCACAGTAATTGACAACATCTTGGGACAAAATTTTTTGATCCGGCCTGACTGGATCAAAAGCCTTGATCTTCTCGCTATTATCCTTATGGGAGTAGTTACCGGGCTTGTTATACCTCGGTTGAACGCAGCAAAAGGTATTCTGTTTGTCATTTGTGTTTTTACAGCACATATATTACTGAGCAGGCTCTTTTTCGTCAATTATGGCCTTTGGTTTAATATCACATACCCCTTAACAGCTTTGATTGTCCTTTATGTGTCCCACACCATATACAAATACATGACAGAGGAAAGGGAGCGAAAGAAGATCAAGGGAGCCTTCACCTATTACGTATCATCTTCTGTGGTTAACGAGATGTTGAAACACCCTGAAAAATTGAAGCTCGGTGGAGAGAGAAAGGAACTTACTGTACTCTTTTCAGATATTAAGGGTTTTACCACCATCGCTGAAGGACTAACACCTGAAGAATTAGTGAATCTGCTGAACGAATATCTTACAGTCATGACTGATGTTGTCTTCAAATATGACGGCACCCTGGATAAATATATTGGTGATGCTATTATGGCCGTCTATGGTGCACCCCTGGATTCGCCGGATCATCCATTTAACGCATGCCAGTCTGCACTTGAGATGATCAAGGAGCTCAAGAGACTCAATGAAAAGTGGGTTGGTGAAGGCAGGCAGGCCTTTGATATCCGCATTGGGATAAACACCGGTCCGATGATGGTTGGTAATATGGGATCAAAACAGCGATTTGATTTTACTGCCATGGGTGACTCGGTTAATCTTGGCTCCAGGCTGGAGGGGGCAAATAAGAGCTATAAGACCAGCATAATAATTGGTGAGATTACCTATGAGAGGGTGAAAAACGAATTTGTTTGCATGGAGCTGGACTCCGTTAGGGTAAAAGGAAAGAAAAAGCCCGTCAAGATTTATAGCCTTGCAGGCATCAAAGATATCCCTGAAATTCCTGAGGTAATTGTAAATCAGTTCAATGAGGGAGTTACTGTATATAGAGAGAGAAAATGGGATGAAGCAATCCAGATCTTTGAAAATGTTGCTGCTATGGACCCCGACCTCTATGCAGCACAGCTATATATTGAAAGGTGCAATAATTTCAAAAAAACTCCTCCACCTCCGGACTGGGATGGGGTATATGTTATGACCACAAAATAGGATACTATCTGCTGTTGCTGGGTTTCTGGGGCTTTTTGGGTTTTGTGTTTAGATATATAATATGCAATATGCATTCTATATTCAATACCTCACATATCCAGCGCAACGTCAAAGTCCAGGGTATGGGTGTCTTTTTTTTTGATTATGCCTACAACGACACTTTGTCATTCCTTCGCTTCGCTCGAGGACAGGTCTGAGGAACGAAGCGACGAAGAATCTAGTGTCTGCCGGCAAATCGTAGATTCTTCGCTCTCCCGCCTAGCGGGATCACTCAGAATGACATCTCAACCAAAGTGTTGTTGTAGGGTTATGCCCTGATATAGTTTAGACCTCATATCCTTAGCAGGCAGTAAGGTACAAAGTGGCTGGAAGGATAATTACAACGGACTGCTCACACCGATGGTGAATTAATGTATTC
>JAFDDT010000126.1 GCA_019310725.1 Deltaproteobacteria bacterium
GACGGAAAGGCCTACCGTCAGTTCTTGAAACCGGGAGAAGCACCAGAGGCCACGTTTGCTATTGATGCACAACAAGTGACGGCCCGTGAGTATTGCAATATGCACGGCCTGTGGAAGGGATAGCGTCTATTGCGTCAGTTGACCAAGGCCAAAACGGCTGGCGAAGCCTTGGAAGTTTAAAAACAGGGATTTGTGTTTTGGGATTGCAGGGTCTATAGAGCAGCCTCGAATTTGGTGGGAGGCTAGTGCACCTGGCGTTCATCTGCCCAGGTAAGCTCTACCCAGCCCAACCCCCTGTTGAGTGAAAATATTGTTGGACCATACAGAAGAGGGAGTGATAACATATGAAAGGCTTCAACCGGCAGATCCTCTTTGGCCTATCCCTCATTGTATTATCCATTCTTTTCTATCTCCTCCATTATGCAATCTTCAGAGATCTGCACCATATCTTTATTTACATGATAGGGGATATTGCATTTGTCTTTGTTGAGGTCTTACTGGTTTCCCTGATAATACACCAGCTCTTGAACATGAGGGAGAAACGAACGAGACTGGAAAAGTTGAATATGGTCATAGGAGCCTTCTTCAGTGAAGTTGGGACACGACTGGTAGCCTATTTTTCCGACTTTGACCCTAAATTGGATAAAATAAGAAAAGAACTTGTTGTTAAAAATCATTGGTCCGGGCAAGAATTTTCAAATGTTAGCAAACGCCTGAAGAATTACGATTATGGAGTCGAAATCCATAAACTCGAACTGGTAGATCTAGCCAATTTCCTTGTAGGAAAAAGGGACTTTTTGCTTCGGCTATTGGAAAACCCTACTTTGTTGTAGCACGAATCCTTTACAGAGCTTCTTCGGGCGGTTTTTCATTTGACAGAAGAATTAGCTAACAGGGAAGATTTAACTCAGTTGCCAGATAGCGACTACAAACATCTGGCTGGTGACATAAAAAGATCATACATCTTGCTAGTTCATCAGTGGCTTGATTATATGAAGCATTTGAAAGATAATTATCCCTATCTATTTTCTCTCGCTATGAGAGCGAACCCCTTTGACAGGGATGCGTCACCGATAGTAGGGTAAGTTTAATAATTTCAAGACCAGGAGAGCAACTATGACCATCGAAGATGCAATCAAGACGGCCATCGAATTGGAGACCAAAGTTCGGGATCTTTATCAGGATGCCATCAAAGACATTGCTGACCCTGTAGGAAGGCGTATTTTCCGGGTGCTGGCTGGCGAGGAGCAGAACCACCTGGATTATCTGCAAAGCAAGCTCTCTGAGTGGAAGAAAACCGGAACGATTACAGTGGAGAGACTGAAGACCGAGATTCCGTCTCAGGAGCTTATCAAAGAGGAGGCCGCCAAGCTCAGTGGCCGCGTAGCCGGTAAGGATCTGGGTGGCGAGCTCGAGATGCTTTCCAGGGCCTATGACGTGGAAACTGTGACTAGCGAATTTTATAAGAAAATGGTCCGAGAGCTCCCGGCAGAGGGGCAACAGTTGTTCTCTGATTTTGTGAAGATAGAAGAGGGGCACCTGGCTATTGTCCGAGCTGAGATCGACTACTTGACCAAGACTGGATACTGGTTTGACCTTAAAGAGTTTGATATGGAATGAGGTTGACAGCAAAGCAGGCAATCTACCAGACAAAACAAGACTATACGGAAGGTAATGAAAAAACAGATAGATAACCTAACTAGGTCAACTTTGAACATACTCATTGGTGGAGAGGCAGGGCAGGGGTTGGTCACCGTCGGACAACTGCTTGCCAAGAGCCTTGTGCGCAGCGGCTATTCCATTGTGGTGACACAGAGCTATCAGTCTCGTATCCGGGGTGGGCATAACACCTTTGCTATTCGGGTCGGAGCAGGTGAAGTCACTGCACCCACGGACACGGTTGACCTTCTGATTGCCTTTGACAGGGAAACCGTCACTCTGCACCGCAAGGATCTCTCCTCTAGAGGGATCATCCTCTTTGATGAGGCTTTTGGCATTGATGGTGATTCCTTTCTGAAAGTTCCTTTGAAGGATTTGGCTCAAGGAAGGTTCCTTAATATTGCTGCCCTCGGCGTGGTCTGCTCCCTTCTCGCCCTCAACCAAGGGTTGGTGGCAGATGCGGTGGATGATCTTTTTGGCAAGAAAGATGAAAGCCTCGCCACAGAAAACCGCCGTGTGCTCAGAGCAGCTTCAACTTGGGGAGGAACGCAGGCAATATCCAGTTACAAACTGCCAGCTGTCACAAATCCTGCTCAGCGTTTGATGATGAATGGAAACGAAGCTATTGCCCTCGGAGCCCTTTCGGCAGGTGTGCGATTCTATTCCTTTTATCCCATGACTCCATCCACCTCCATTGGTCTGAACCTGGCAGCGCAAGCCAGGAAGATGGGTTTGGTGGTTGAACAGGCAGAAGATGAGATTGCCGCTATTAATATGGCGGTAGGCGCCTCATTTGCTGGTGCACCGAGCATGGTAGCTACCTCCGGGGGCGGGTTTGCCCTCATGGTGGAAGGTATAAGTCTGGCAGCCATGACCGAAACCCCTCTGGTTGTTGTAGTGGCCCAGCGGCCCGGACCGGCTACAGGGCTTCCAACGCGGACCGCCCAGGCAGACCTGGAGTTCATTCTGTATTCCGGCCACGGCGAGTTTCCTCGTGCCGTTTTTACTCCTGGAACAGCGGAGGAGTGCTTTCACCTTACCCGCAGAGCCTTTGAGTTGGCAGAGCGATATCAGGGACCCATGTTTGTCCTGACCGATCAGTTTCTCGCCGATTCCTATCGTGCTGTGATGCCCTTTGAGCTAGAGAATCTGGCCCCAGTCAAGGTCGCTCCAGAGGGGATCGCATCGTCACCATACCTGCGATACGCGAGAACCGAAAGCGGCGTTTCACCTCGGCTGGTTCCCGGGATGAGTGAGCATCTTGTGGTGGCTGACAGCGATGAACATACGGAGGATGGTCACCTTACCGAAGATCTTTCCGTAAGCCGGCAAATGGTGGAAAAGCGGCTCAAGAAGGGAGAAGGGATCCGCACGGAGGTCATTCTGCCGACCATAGATGGCGAAGCAAAGCCCGATCTTCTGCTGGTTTCCTGGGGGTCGAACAAGGGAGCAGTGCAGGAAGTGGCCATCCGCATGAACTCTGGCGGAGAAAAGGTTGCCACAATTCATTTCTCCCAGGTGTGGCCCTTGGTGCCGGAGCATTTCATGGATCATTTTGAATCTGCACTGGAGGTGGTGTGCATAGAGGGCAATGCCCTTGGGCAGTTGGCACGATTGATTCGGAGAGAGACTGGATTTCACATCAAAAAGAAGGTGCTTCGATATGATGGCCTGCCAATGACACCGGATTCAATTCTGAGGGAATTGAATCGGTGACGAGAACAAAAAACGGGAGATACCATGGTCAGGATTGAAGATTTCGGAAACTATGAAACAGCCTGGTGTCCGGGATGCGGAAACTTTTCTATTCTCACGGCGGTAAAACAGGCATTAGTGGATAGCCAACTGAAACTCCATGAGTTATTGTTTATCTCTGGGATCGGCCAGGCTGCCAAGGCACCCCATTACCTGAATGCAAATGTTTTCAATGGGCTCCACGGCCGGTCGCTCCCTGTGGCAACCGGTGCGAAGCTTGCGAATCCGAATTTGAATGTCATCGCTGAAAGCGGCGATGGGTGCATATATGGAGAGGGTGGCAATCACTTTCTTGCGGCTATACGCCGTAACATAGATGTAACGCTTTTGGTGCACAACAACCAGGTGTACGGACTTACCAAGGGCCAGGCCAGCCCAACCACTGCCGAAGGTTTTGTGACTAAGGCCCAACCAGAAGGTGTTCCGTCAGCGCCTTTCAATCCAATCGAAGTGGCTGTGGCAATGCGGACCAGTTTTGTGGCCCGGGGGTTTGCCGGCATGATAGAACATCTATCCGAGTTAATTCAGCACGGTATAGCCCATCGAGGCTTTGCCCTGATTGATGTGTTACAGCCCTGTGTCTCGTTCAACAAGGTCAACACCTTTGCCTGGTACCAGCAGCGATGTGACACCCTGCCCCCAGAATATGATCCAACAGATTGGGAGGCAGCGATAAAGGTTGCTTCTGAATGGGGAGACAGGATCCCTATCGGCATCATTTACCGGAATGACCGGCAAACTTTTGAAGATCACTTTCCTGTTTTGGATCAGGGAGCATTGGTCGGGCGGGACACCGACCGGGCAATGCTCAAAAAGATCATGCAAGGATATGGGTAAGGCCGAAGATGTTCTTCCCAATAAGTTGGAATAAAATTGGCGGCCAAGTAATTCTGGCAACATATTATAAATCCTAGGGGTTCGATTTATCGAACCCTTCCCTATCGGGCTTGATAAATCAAGCCCCTACAAAACCCCAACTTATTGAGAAGTTATCCGAAGATGGAGTAAAAACAAGGGGGTGCGCCATGCGGATTAGTGTACTTGTCCTGTTGATGATATTTTTCTTACCCGTGGCGGTCTATGGAGCGAGAGCCCCTGTAAGTGAAGACACCGAGGCCTGTATAGAATGCCACAGCTCAGTGCACCCCGGAATTGTGGCCGACTGGAAAAAACGCCGCATGGCAAGAATCACCCCTTCTGAGGCCTTGAAAAAGAAAGAGGTTTCAAGGAGAATCTCGGTTGAGAAAGTGCCTAATGAGTTGGCTGGTAACGTTGTAGGCTGTGCCGAGTGTCACACCTTAAACCCTGAAAGGCATCGTGATACCTTTGATCATGAAGGTTACAAGGTCCATGTGGTGGTAACGCCTAAAGATTGTGCAACCTGTCATCCTGTCGAGGCCAGTCAATATAGTAAGAACCTCATGTCTCATGCCTATGGAAACCTAAACAAGAATCCCGTTTACCACAATCTAATGGAGACCACCAACGGGGTCCAGATTTTTGAAGATATAAAAACTACATACAAAAAGCATGATGCGACCACCAGTGCCGATTCCTGTAATTATTGCCACGGCACAAAAGTTGAGGTTCAAGGTGTAGAGGCCAGAGATACAGATTTTGGAGAGTTAGAGTTTCCAGTGCTCACCGGATGGCCGAACCAGGGAGTGGGAAGGATAAACCCCGATGGAAGCATGGGATCGTGTAGCTCCTGCCACACCAGGCACCAGTTTTCTATTAAAATGGCCAGAAAACCTTACACCTGTTCCGAATGTCATAAGGGCCCTGATGTGCCTGCATATAAAGTTTATCAAGTCAGTAAACACGGAAATATTTTCTCATCCCTTGGAAAGGAATGGAAATTTGATGCCGTCCCCTGGATAGTTGGAAAAGACTTTTCCGCCCCTACCTGCGCGTCATGTCATGTGAGCCTTGTGGTCTCTGGGGAGGGTGAGGTGATAGCGGAGCGAACGCACCGGATGAACGACCGGCTGTCGTGGAGGATTTTCGGCCTGATCTATGCCCACCCTCATCCAAAATCTCCAGATACCACCATCATTAAAAACAAGACCGGACTGCCCCTGCCGACTGAGCTAACCGGAGAACCAGTGGCTAAATATCTGATTGATGCAGAAGAGCAGGAAAGGAGGCAAAAGACCATGCAAAACATTTGTCTTTCCTGCCATAGCCACGGGTGGGTGGAAGTACAGTTTGCCCGTTTTGAGAACGTTATCAATACCACCAACGAGATGACCCTGACCGCCACGAAAATCCTCCTTTCCGCCTGGGAGAAGGGAGCAGCCAGGGGTCTTTCACAAAATGACAGTATCTTCAATGAGACCATTGAGAAAAAGTGGGTAGAGCAGTGGTTGTTTTTTGCCAATTCGACTCGTTATGCATCTGCCATGGCAGGGGCCGACTATGGTGTTTTTGCTAACGGTCGCTGGTATATGAGTAAGAACATTCAAGAGATGACTGATTGGCTGGAATTTAAGTTAAAGGGGAAGAATTAGAGGGGAAAAAGCTACAATTCAATATAGGAGGTTAATAATGGAGAAACAAGCAATAGTTGATATGTTAAACAAGGATATTGCTGATGAGCATGCAGCCATTATACGCTATCTCGTCCATGGTTATATGGAAGGGGAAGATACACCTCTGGGGTCGAGCCTCATTTCCATCACAAGGGAGGAGATGTGGCATATGCACTGGCTAGGGATGATCATAGGCGAGTTGGGAGGAGAGCCCAATTTTACGCCTGCTCCCTATCCCCATGATCCCACCAGCCGGGCTACAATGCTCAAATCCTACGTTGAATATGAGGAGAAGCTGATCCCTCATTACAACGGAGAGGCTGACAAGGTAGATGATCCGCACATCAAACGGGTCCTCCAGAGAGAGGCCTGGGAATCCGCTATCCATGCGAGGAAGTTTCAAAGGAAGCGGGACAAATTAAGCCAGGAAGAGGCAGCAGGTCTTCCGGGCGGTGAAAGTGAATTGCCCAAGGAATTCTTGGAGACATTGCAGGTAGAGGTCACAAGTAAATATACGGAAATGCTTCAGCATATCCGCACTTCCTGGGTCTTCCAAAAAGATGAGATTGTAGCCTGGAAGATCATGGACCAGGCCATGGAAAAGATGAAACAGCTGGCCCATTTTGCTGAACTCGTTGCAGAGGATGGGGTTCCCCCTAAATTGAAACCCGGAAAGATAGATACGAGTCATGTCATTGGCACGGCCTTGAAGAACGCATTGGAGGATGTTCATGGCGCTCGGGAGCGCCATGTGAAGTTGAGTGAAGACAGCGAAGTAAAGAAGCATTCAGGACTTGTAATCAACCTGGATCTCACTATCCAACAAGAGGGATACCAAGAGTCAGAAATCGAAGACTGGCGCAAAAACAAGTAAATATCCCTAATCACTTCTCTTTGGAATTTCGCATTTATTTGGCACCCTGTACCCGCGGTAGGAATGGCTGGATGATCATGTTCAGCTGTGTTCCCTAAGTGAAACGCGATCCCCCGCAGGGCTGAGCTTGGGCCTCAGTCCCTTTAGGATTTCAGTACTTCGGCCGGAGTTTGTGAGGATATATGGATGATACAGCTAAGACACTCATTATTTTAGGTTTCTTACTCCTTCTTGGTCTTGCAACTGATGTAATTGGCCGACGCACTCGACTGCCACGTGTAACATTACTTCTGATATTCGGCTGTGCGATTGGCCCAGCAGGGTTAGGTTTCTTGTGTCCAACCGAAGAAAAGTGGTTTTCAATCGTCGCGGACATGGCACTGATCATGATTGGATTTCTCCTTGGCGAGAAATTTACCCTCTCCTCGCTGCGTGAGCATGGCAAGTTGGTGCTCTGGCTCTCCGTGGCGGAGGTTGTTGTGACGGCGTTTGTAGTGCTCGTTGGGCTTCTCCTGATTGGTTTGCAGATGGGTATAGCCTTGCTGCTCGCCGGGATCGCTACTGCAACCGATCCGGCTGCCACGACAGATGCTGTTCACGAAACAAAAGCAGATGGTATATTCACGCGCACCATGCTGGGTATAGTTGCTGTTGATGATGCATGGGGGCTAATCGTCTTCAGTCTCATGCTTACAGCAACCCAGGCCTTCAGTGGACAGGGTGGTAGTATAGCTCCACTTTTTACTGGTGCCTGGGAGCTCGGTGGTGCCCTCCTTGTCGGGATGGTCTTAGGAATACCAATGGCCTATCTAACCGGTCGGATTAAACCCGGAGAACCTACACTGGTCGAGGCATTGGGCGTGGTCTTTCTATGTGGCGGGATTGCCATATGGCTTGAGGTTTCATTTCTATTGGCATCGATGGTTTTAGGATGCGTCGTTGCAAATCTGGCTCGCCACCATATACGCCCCTTCCATGCCATAGAAGGCATTGAATGGCCTTTTATGATCTTGTTTTTTGTGTTAGCTGGAGCATCGCTACACACTGAAGCGCTTCTCCAGATCGGATTTGTTGGATCCGCTTATATTATCCTACGGGTCATTGGGCGCTTGGTCGGTGCTTGGACAGGAGGTGCCATAAGCCACGCAGATCCATTGATGCGCCGATGGATGGGGATCGCACTCATGCCTCAGGCAGGTGTTGCCCTGGGTATGGCACTCGTTGCAATGCAGCGTCGCCCTGATCTCGGCGAGATAATCCTTCCTGTTGTAATAGCATCAACTGTTCTTTTCGAGGTGATTGGCCCAATGTTGACACGGACTGGACTAATTCATGTGGGCGAAGTTCATCACGATCTGTAAAAACAGCCCGAAGTAGTGTCTGAAATGCCTCTCGTTTCACGTGAATTCATGACAACACAGGGCGGGAACGAAGAAGGTTAAGATAAGCTATTTCAGTGAGGTTCTTTGTTAAGACCATGAAATTCAGGAGGCGATCAAATGACAGACTACCGAATTGAAACAGATTCCCTTGGCGAGGTAAAGGTTCCTGCCTCAGCCTATTACGGCGCTCAAACACAACGGGCCGTGGAGAATTTTCCCATCAGCGGGAGGCGCGTGCCTCGGGAATTTGTCCGCGCTATTGGCATTATCAAATGTGCGGCTGCTGAAGCAAACATGTCACTTGGCCTTTTAGACCAAAAAATCGGTAAGACCATTGTGAGGGTGGCAAAGGAGGTGGTAGATGGCAAATTCGACCACGAATTCGTGGTGGATGTTTATCAGACAGGTTCCGGGACCTCTACCAACATGAATTCCAATGAGATCATCTCCAACCGCGCCATTGAGCTTTTAGCGGGAACGATAGGAAGCAAGACACCGGTACATCCCAATGACTACATCCCAATGACCACGTGAATAAATGCCAATCCAGCAACGACGTCATCCCGAGCGCAATTCACATCTCAGCGCTGGAAAGCATCGAGAAAAACCTCATTCCTGCGCTAAACGACCTTCATAAGGCCCTTACTGCAAAGGTCAAGCAATTCCATAGGGTCTTGAAGATTGGCCGGACGCACCTGCAGGATGCATTGCCCATTCGTCTGGGACAGGAATTCAGCGGCTATGCCTCCCAGATTGAGCATGACATTAGCCGGGTGAAGGGACTTCGGCGTCATTTCAGAGAATTGGCCCTCGGGGGCACAGCGGTGGGCACAGGGCTGAACGCTCCAAAAGCGTTTGCACCATTGGCAATCAGAAAGATATCCGAGTTAACTGGCATCCAGTTTGTACGGGCTAACAACCCCTTTGAAGCTATTGCAGCGCGAGATGCTGTTGTGGAAGCCAGCGGCCAGCTCAAAACCATTGCTGTCAGTCTTATGAAAATTGTCAACGACCTGCGGTGGATGGCCTCAGGACCCAGGTGCGGACTCGGGGAAATCACCCTGCCTACCCTGCAGCCAGGAAGCTCTATCATGCCCGGTAAAGTGAACCCTGTCATCCTGGAGAGCGTAATGATGATATGTGCTACTGTTATGGGACATGATGTGGCCATCAATATAGGGGGCCAACATGGCAATTTTGAACTCAACACTATGATGCCGATGATGACAGATCATCTTCTGGAATCCGTCGAGCTTTTGGCTAATGGCTCGCGCAACCTGGTAGACCGTTGCATTAGCGGGATCGAGGCCAATGAAGAACGCATAGTATCCCTCATCGAAGAGAGCCTGGCCGTTTGCACCTCCCTGACACCGATCATTGGCCATGATGCCGCCGCCAATATTGCCAAGGAGGCATTTTCTACCGGCAAGACGGTTCGTCAGGTCTCACGTGAGTATAAGGTGCTACCGGAAAAAGAACTCAGCCGAGTGCTCGATCCGATCCGCCTGACGAAACCTGGCATTTTCAGCAAATAGGCCATGCAGGGACAAGGAAAAACAAAAGAGAGCTTCACCATCGAGTGGAGGCTGTGTACCGTGCCAATATTCGATGATAAATCTTTGTGATCTTCCTTCTATAAGCCGAACTGAGGAGAAAACGTATCTAAGGCAGCTCTCTGAGTTGGAGAAGAAGTCAGCAGTCCTTTAACTGGAAACTATCATGCTTGAAGCAAAGATTCTGAACAGATATCGCACTGTTGCAATAGTTGGTCTATCACCCGATCCGAGCCGGCCTAGCCACAAGGTAGCAAGCTATCTCGCTCAGCATGGCTACGAGATAATTCCGGTAAATCCGAATGCTCATGAGATATTGGGTAAGTCAAGCTACCCAGGTCTGATGTTTATCCCCAATCCGGTGGAGATAGTGGACATATTCAGAAGACCGGAGGAAGTAATGCCCATTGTTGATGAGGCGATCAAGATCGGGGCTAAGGCGGTGTGGATGCAGGAAGGGATTATTAATGAGGCAGCAGCATTGAGGGCTAGAGATGCCGGACTACTGGTGGTTATGGATAAGTGTATGTTCAAGGAGCATCGGCGTCTCAGCAAAAAGCCAGGTTAATTATTTCATATTATCAGCACTTACACAGGCCAAATGGTACGAAACAGAGGAGATAAAAGTTTAAGAGCATTCATGAGCTATTGATGGTATGAATAGTTGGGCAGAAGCTTTCTCATCAGAGATGCGACCGTCCAACTATGAAGAACCAAGGAAAGTTAAGCAAATTGAAGCCCCTATAAAACAGGGAGGAGAGCTAAAATGATAAAAAAGATTCTTGTGCCGGTTGATGGATCAGAGCACGCGTCCAAGGCCATTGAGTTTGCCGTGAATATCGCCAGACAATACGATGCAACTATACACCTTCTCCATGTGGTGGCGCTAACCAAAATCCCTGAGGGAATCAAATCAGGAGTGTGGTAGCGTGTGGGCTCGCTGGGGCATGAAAAATATATCTTGCCCGAATGCAATAATGTCGAGCTCCTGATATAATAGTGTTATTGGCCAAAATAATGTGGCGTTGTCTCAAACATCAAACAAAAAGAGGAGAGAGACTATGAAAGCAGGGGATGTTATGAGTACCAATGTGGTTACCGTCACTGAGGACACCTTGATTGACGATGCCAAAAAGATCATGGATGCCCATAGGATCAGAAGGCTGCCTGTGATGAAAAAGGATAAGCTGGTGGGCCTGGTCACCAAACATATGCTCCTGGAGGCAGCACCTTCACCGGCCACCTCTCTGAACATATGGGAGTTGCACTATTTGCTGTCTAAGATGACTGTCAAAGAGATCATGGTGAAAAACCCTTTCACCATCTCTCCAGATATGCCGGTTGAAGAGGCCCTTCAACTAGGCCAGGAAAAGGGTTATGGTGGCTTTCCGGTAGTGGAAGACGGGAGCCTTGTGGGTGTGGTGACTGAGTCGGATATTGTGAGGATGATGACCAGAGTCTTGGGAGTGAAGGAGGAGGGCAAGAGGATAGATATAAGGGCATCCAACAAGTTTGGTAACATGAAGAAGATCATGGACGTCCTTGATAATAGCAAGACCGTCCTGCTGAGCATGATGACACTCCCTCCCGAGGAATGGGAAAAAGATTGGTTAGTAGTATTACGAGTACAGGGCAACGATGTTAAACCAATCGCCACTCAGCTAGAGTCCGCAGGTTTCAACATCACCTATGCTGGTTAGTCTTTTTTCTGGATGTTGGAATTTTTGAATTCGATAGTTATCAGGTGACATATATATAGAGGGCAGTATGAATAATGCAGGTGGTATAAATGAGAATTCAAGGAAAATCTGGAGGGCCCTGAAAACTGAACGCGAGAACTACGACACCACCTCACTATATTTAGAGCGGGGTGATAAGGATTTCAGAAAAAGGAAGGCTGGCCAGTGTCTGATTCTGAGGATTTTGCGTGAGGATGGGTGGAGTGAGCCGCACCCATTCACAATATCGTGCGCACCTGAAGATGAGATTTTGCGTCTGACTATCAAAAGGGCAGGTGCCTTTACCTCCTCTATAGTGGATCTAAAGCCCGGCACACCAGTAAAATGCGAAGGTCCCCTTGGGGTCTTTTGCAAGGATATAGACGCAAGGGAGGAAATCACGATGATCGCCGGAGGCGTTGGAATAACCCCATTTCTGAGCGTGCTGCGTCATTTTCGAAATACTGGTGCTACAAGCCGAATGACGCTTTTTTGGACCAATAAGACAATCGACGACGTCTTTGCCGCAGATGAGCTGAATGAGATCACCGAGGAGTTGAAGTTGAGAGTTGTACACACATTAAGCCGCGAAAAGGAGGCGGATAAATACCTTCAGCCCGATTTCCCCGAGGTTCTCTATTTGCCAGGGTATGCGACGAGGCAAGTGCTTCAAACACATGTCGATTTCCCACGCACCTCATTTTACTTATGCGGACCACCAAAGATGCAGGATTTTGTACTGGGGGAACTGGAGGCATGCGGAGTTGATCCAGAATCAGTGGAAAAGGAGAATTTCAGCTATCAGAGTGTTAAGTAGTATGTATCAATTAAGAACTAACCCAGGATTGGTTTAGCTTAAATGGTAAAATCTTTCATATGGAAGAAGGAGGCAAATTGTGCTTCATACAGCAAGTGCTCAACAGATTAGGGATGGGCTCGTTACCGGTGTGTACTTTGAGAGAACAATCCAGAGGTTAACTCAGCAGAGTGGAAAGGGCGTCGATGAATTTAAGGTACCACAGAGGCGAGTTTAACGAGCAGATCTAATAACGGCGAAAACCAGAAGAGCTTGAGAGCGCCACGAGGCGCACGTTGCTCAAGGAACGATTTCAAATGAGGCCTTCTCATGCTTCAAAAGAGACAGGAGGGTAGAGGTGATGCAAAAGCCAGTTGAAATGTACACCTTGACTACCTGCAGTCATTGCAAGGCCACCAAAAGATTTTTGGACGATTGCAAGGTGCAGTACGACTATACTGATGTGGATCTACTCGAAGGAGAGGAAAGGAGGGCTATACTCGAAGACGTGAGAAAGTTGAATCCACAGTGCTCCTTTCCTACCATTATCATTGGAGACAAAGTGATCGTTGGATTTCAAGAAGATCAGATAAGGGAGGCCCTTGAATTATGAATGAGGTTGAAAAGCTCTATAATATGTTAAAGAAGGTTCAAGAACCGAAAGGTTTTTACTTTAATAAGGATAGAGAGAGGGTCTTCGAGCTTCTCGAGGCCCTCTTGGTAAATAAAGAGCGCTATGGCTACATGTCCTGTCCATGCAGGCTGGCATCGCGGGAACGTGAAAAGGACAGAGACATCGTATGCCCCTGCATCTATAGGGCGCCTGATGTGGAAGAGTATGGGAGCTGCTATTGCAACCTGTATGTTTCAAGGGCTTGGAACGATGGGAAAACCCCTCATGTGTATGTCCCTGAGAGGAGGCCGCCGGAGAAGCTTTTCCCGTGAGATCCCTGTGTTTGGACCCTGGGTCGCCTCAGGGAGGCAAAGGCATAAACAGAGGAAGTCTTTTCAGGTGAAAAAGGAGACGACATGAAGAATCTTGAGTATGAAATCACCAAACACCCGGCAGAAAGCTTTGAAAAGGTTATCTATTTTTGCACCAAGACCGGGGAATGCACCCTAGATGAGGTTCCCGTGGATCAGACAGAAATCCTTGGGAAAATGCTCAATGAACGAGGCAAGCAAGGCTGGGAGCTTGTTCAGATCTCTTTTGGCAAAGAAGGCCTCATGGCTTTTTGGAAGCGGGAGATCACGGATAGGTAGGGCGCCTATTCCACAACGATAACCGAGATATCCCTCGCCAGGTGGAGGACTTTCTGCGAGACACTGCCGAGGATAAATTCTTTTACACCCGAAAGCCCCCTTCTGCCCAAAACGATGGTTGTATGACCTGAACGTGCCTCTTCTATGATATCTCGAACTACCCCTTTCTTTTTTGTCTGGATCTTTAGGGTGATATTCTTTTCCTCAAACCCCGCTGTCAGGAGAAGTTCTTTGGCTTTGTGCATGGCTTCGTCTATCAATTCTTTCTTTTGGTCCTCCAGCCCGCAGAAGATTGCCTGTTTTTCTACAAAATATGAGGTCAAACTGGGGCTGTTCATATCACAGAGAGCAGCAGTATCTGGAATGACAGAAAAGAGCATGATTCGGTGCTCCTTGGTAAGTGTTCTTGCAATATATCCAACAGCTCTCATGGCGTTTTCAGAATCATCAAAGGCAACTAATATTTTTTCGCCCATAATGCACCTCCTTGTAAATGATTTGTCTCTGACTCCTGTTTTTTCACTGGGCAGAACGGTATGAAACAGAGTTCGCTGAGCGCTAAGTACTTGATACTATGCCTTAACAGTTTTTCTGGAAAACCTGGAAAAGAACATGTCTACCTTTACTTGTTTTTTTTGTTTGTTGCAAGGAGAAAGCAGCTTCATTAGGAAACACGATACCAAAATATTGCTCATATGAGTCTTCGGTGAGTTGAGAAAGATGGCGAGGGAGATTTGTGCTATGGTGCGCGAACTAATTATTTGGCTATTTTCTAAGAAAAGGTACTTGACATGCATTGGAGAGATTAATAATATTAGTAATCATTACTATTTCTTTCTCTGAATAAGCCTTTCTTACATCAATGAACCTCCCCGCAGCAAGCTGCAGGGTATTCTGGCGAAGGCGAATAAACCTATGGCGTGAATGAGTAATTGATTCATACTTAAAATCTTTAAACAATATTTGAAAAGAAGGAAGTATACTATGGCTGAATTGAAAGGAACCAAAACAGAAAAAGACTTGTTAGACGCCTTTGCCGGTGAATCCCAGGCCAACCGCAAATATCTTGCCTTTAGCAAACAGGCAGACAAAGAAGGGTTTACGCAAGTTGCCAAGCTTTTTAGGGCGGCGGCTGAAGCTGAAACAGTGCATGCCCATAGCCATCTCAGGGCGCTTGGGGGGATCAGGACTACACCAGAGAATTTGAAAGAGGCTATCGCTGGAGAAACCCATGAGTTCAAACAGATGTATCCTGCCATGATTGAGAATTCCAAACGGGAGGCTCAAAAGGCGGCAGAGCGAAGCTTCACCTTTGCCAATGAGGTGGAAAAGGTCCACGCTGGCCTTTACCAGAAGGCCCTGGAGGAGCTTGAGAAACTGGAAGAGGTCGACTACTACGTCTGTTCGGTATGCGGCTTTACCTGCGAAAATGAACCGCCTGAAAAGTGTCCGGTCTGCGGTGCCAAGGCGACGGCCTTTTTCAAGGTGGAATAAGGAGTGGTTGCTGAGGTTATGCTGGCTCAAGAAGCGATGTCGTTTTTCTTCGATCTGTTGACCAAACAGAGATCCCTTTTCCCTTGGTATAAAACGTTTTTTGATAAATCTAAGGCTCGCTCCAGGCGATGTCAAAACTCGCCTTTAGGGCTCAAACAGTTGACACCGCTTATCTTCCACTTCGCCAAGATTTGTTTGGGATTTCCGTTTGGGCAACAGTGTGCCTTAGGGTGACCCCTTTAGCGGAACCAATCGATAGCTGAGTATCTGGCCACAAAAAGACCAAAAAGAGAGGGGGTGCTATCATGAATGCTGAAATAAAAACAATTCCTTTGGTTGTGGTAACCGGTGCCATTGCTGTGGTTTTGCTGTATTGTTTGGTCTTTGCGAGCACTGCTCCGCCACAAGCAGGATCTGTATTGCCAGATACGAACCTCCCGGTGCCTGGACGCACTGGTGAAAGAAACTACCTTGGTCTGGAAGGGGGTGCCTATTTCAAGATACCTGAGATCAAGGCACAGGTTGTTATTATTGAGATATTTAGCATGTACTGTCCATACTGCCAGCGAGAGGCACCAGAGATCAATCGGCTGTATAGCATCATAGATAAAAGCCTGGATCTGAAAGGTAAAATCAAGCTGGTCGGAATAGGGGCAGGAAACTCACCGTTTGAGGTGCAGGTATTCAAAGAGAAATACACGGTCCCTTTTCCCCTTTTCTCAGATGAGGACTTTACCCTGCACAAGTGCTTCGGGGAAGTCAGGACCCCTTACTTTATAGGTGTCAAAATCAATGATGATGGGAGTCATCGGATTTTCTACTCCAAACTTGGTGAATTCAAAGGGGCCGAGCCGTTTCTGGGGTTAATGCTTCAACTTTCCGGGTTACAATAGGAGAAGAACAATGAAAAAAGATGGCAAGCTCATTGCGACTGCAGCAATAGTTTTGGTTCTTTTATGGAGTACCACTGTCTTTGCTATTTCCGATGCATTTAGACAAAATATATACAACCCCGGGCTCCTCAAGCCCACCGACAGCGTTCTGAAGGTTACCGTAGGCGAGTACGCCCCGGACTTTTCGCTCCCTGCTGTGTCAGGAGAAAAGATCTCCCTGAGTCAGTACCGCGGGAAAAAGAATGTGGTACTCTCCTTTGTCCCTGCCGCATGGACACCGGTGTGCTCAGATCAATGGCCTGGGTACAATATTGTGAAAGATATTTTTGACCGCCATGACGCCGTCTTGCTCGGCATCACGGTGGATAACATCCCCACCCTGTTTGCGTGGACTAACCAGATGGGTGCGCTGTGGTTTCCAGTTCTCTCCGATTTCTGGCCCCACGGTGCAGTGGCTGGCCGATACGGTGTGCTGCGCTCAGATGGAACCTCAGAGCGGGCACTGTTTGTAATTGATAAGAAGGGGATCATTCGATATATTCTCGTGAACGATATTAATAAGAGACCACGCCTGGAAAAGTTGGTGAAGGAGCTTACAGGGTTACAAAAATGAGCCCACAGAATTTCTTAGATTCCGGGCAAAAATACAGGATGACCCACCAGCGACAGGTCATATTAGAGGAAGTCCAGAAGGTCAATACACATCCCACGGCAGACGAAGTGTATGAGATGGTTCGTAAGAGGCTTCCCCGGATTAGCCTGGGAACTGTTTACCGAAATCTGGAGTTTCTCTCCACCTCGGGTTTGATACAGAAGATTGGTCCTCCATCAAACCAGATGCGGTTCGACGGAAAGACAGAAAACCATTACCACATCCGTTGTGTTTCCTGTGGCAAAGTGGAGGACGCTCCGGTTGAATCATTGGACAACGTGGAAAGGGCCATGCGCAGCCATAGCGATTATAGCATACTAGGCCACAGACTAGAGTTTTTAGGGATATGTCCGGCGTGCAGGGGAAAGGAAACCTCTTTTCACAAAAATGTCTAGAGCAAAGTTTGTGGAGGATCGAGAGATGACGCATAAGCCTGACTATAACGGTATAGAGGGCGCTCTCAGAAAGGTGATAGAAGGGAGGTAAGAAAAAATGGCTCAAGCACTTGTTGTTTATGCGACCAGAACCGGACAAACAAAAAAGATTGCTGAACTTATTGCAGAAGGTATCCGGTTTGGTGGGGAGGAGGCAAAGATTGTGAGTGTTCATGAGATCAAAAAGGAGTCTGATCTTGATGGATATGATGGGTATGTGTTTGGATCTGCTACCTATCACGGGGATATGATGCAGGGGATGAAAACACTTCTGTTTCTGGCTGAGAAAGCCGGTCTGGGAGGAAAACCAGGCGGCTCATTTGGCGCATTTGGGTGGAGTGGCGAGGCACCTGACCGCATCTATGACACTATGAAGAATATCTTTAACACGGTTATGGTGAGCGGTCCATTGAGACTGAAATCCGCTGCCCTGGGAGGTGGTATCCAGATGGCCCAGGATTATGGACGAGAGGTCGGGAAAAAATTAGCAAAATAAGAGGTTGCTACTCAGCCACTAAGACACCTAGCCACTAAGATTAGAAAACTATTCTTTTAATAGCCTTTTTGCGAGGGCCACTTTGTCTTCTTGCTTTTCAGATAAGGTGGTAATCACATATTTAGCCTTTGTGTCTTGGTGCCTTTGTGGCTCCTAAGAAACTTGAAGCTCATTAAGAGGCTGTATGCTAATTTGAAAGCCCAATTGCTTAGCCTTTCTGATCATGTTGTTGATGACACGTTCTTTGTATTTTTGTTCATAATA
>JAFDDT010000127.1 GCA_019310725.1 Deltaproteobacteria bacterium
GTTCACTAATAGGCCCAATTGCTTGCACGTGGCTTTCAAGCAGTTGATAACCTTGGCGCGGTGTTCGCCTTCCAATCGCTTCACAGCCTCCAGAAATCCGTTCCCCTTCTCTTTGTACACCTCAAAGGAGGCCCCGATGATCTTGTAGCTTTCCTCCTTAAATACAATTTGCGTTCCCATTTTCGCGTGTTTCGCGTATTTCGTAGTTTCCTCCCCGATCCATCATGAACACATGAGTAGAGCTTGCAGATCTCAGATCCCGCTATTATATCGAGCATTGTAGAAAAATTGACTTAATCTTGACTTATGGCACATTTTACGTTAGTTATATTCTGTAAAACACAAAACGAGGTAAGAAATGTTGTCAACCAAAATTTCCTCTAAAGGCCAGGTGGTCGTGCCAAAGGAGATAAGAACCAAGCTGAAAATCAAACCAGGCACTTTTTTTCATGTCCAGATTGAAAAAAACAATATTATCCTTGCCCCAATGAAAAAACGGCCAATAGAGAGATTATACGGCAAATTTGCCGGTGAGAAAATCCTAGACGAGTATTGGCTCTAATTTTCAAAGAAGAGCCTGCCGCCAGTAAAGTGAAAGAAATTTTTGAGAATGAGGGGTTTACCAGGATATCTGTATATATATCCTGGATAAACCTCGGCGAGGTGTATTACACGACAGCACGCAGAAAGGGACTTGAGGCGGCTAAGGCAGTTTTAGATGATATACAAATTCTTCCTATTCGCTTACAAGTACCGTCAAAAGCCGATATCCTGGCAGCAGCTACGATAAAGTCAAAACATAGGGTATCATATGCAGATGCATTTGCGGTTTCATTGGCCCAAAAAGTAAAAGGGACAATCTTGACCGGGGATCCTGAAATTATCCTGCTTCAAGATGTTGTTAATGTAGAAAAACTATCAAGAGCAAATACTCCCAATACATTCTTCTAACAATTCCTCCTCTTCTCTCAGCGCGGCAGTCTGAAGGCTTACATCAGCGAAATAAACTTAGGAGAGGTTTATCATAAGACCATAAGAAGGCTTGGGCTGGAATCTGCAACATACTTGTTTAGAGCAGTTGCTTGAATTGCCCATCGAGGTTATTTCTCCTTCTTCTGAGATAATAATGAAAGCCTCGGAGATCAAAGCTGAATACGCTATCTCGTATGCCGACTGTTTTGCTGTAGCTACTGCCCTTAAGCTTTCGGTCGATTATTACCGGAGACCCAGAATTTAGGAAGGTGGAGGAGCTTGTTACAATAGAATGGCTATGATTCCCTCGAAAGAATTTCGGGCCTTATTCGTTTTACTCCTCGTGACTAAAGGTATTTCTATGGTAATCAACTTCCCCGAGTATTTTCAATGTAGGTATCAGATTGCCGATTGAGAATTCCATATACCGAATTAACACGATGTTTGCTCCGGATGGGTTTTTGGATTAAGACTCCCTCCTCTATGGAGATGATTTCAATTTCAATATTTTTATAGAGACCAAAACCTGGAATTCAGATATCAGAGCGCGTCAAAGGGCCAGCCGAAACATGATTCTCATCCGCTTAAACCGCCTTGGCTGGAGCCAAGAGCAGATCGCGAAGGAGGTGGGATTCGATCGAAGTATAAATTCAAGAATTGTGCAAAATACCAAAATTAGTGATATGCACAATCTACTCTCCCAGGGCTATGACATGCAATATATTGCCAGGCATTACAACATGGACCTTCCACTTGTCTGGACATTAAGGCTGGAGGAAAAGACCTATCAGGAAAAGTTCAAAGAGCTTGGCTGGGGATTGCTCACATGGGATCAATTGGATTTTAATGAATGTTTACCCCGTTAAACCTCTCTGTGTCTTCTGTTCAACTGGGGGTTGTAATTGACAAGCAAAGTTTACCATGTGAAATCCTCCCTGTTTCACTGGGGTAACGAACGCTTCGGAGACGTTTGGCTTGCCCTCCATCGCGAGCCTGCTCGGCATGGCCGGGGGCGCCGTTGTCTCAGGCTGGATTCAATGGAAAGACCGTGGACCAGTGCCATATTATACCTCTGGCCCATCTCCTGGCACGTAAGCAACGTATTCTGAGCTGATCCTCCCCTATCCATACGGGTGATGATGTGTATAACCTTGACTTTTTCCAATTGTCATTGTTTGCAACCCCTTCTAGTTATTTCACAGGACTAGATTTATTGGCTTCTAATAACTCAGCACATTTTTCATAGACTTCATCAGGGGTTATCAAATCCAGGCAAATGGGCAGATCACACCTTTTCTTGTTGCACGGCCGACAATTGACTTCCTTATAAAGCACACTATATAGTTTTTTTGAGGTGTAGGGGCCGACAATCGCGGGGTTTTGCGGGCCAAAAATGGCCACCAGAGGTGTCTTCACGCCTGCCGCAATATGCATTGGCCCACTATCATTGGTCACCAGAAGATCAAATTTACTGATGATATAAGTCAATTCATTCACGTCTAATTTACCAGCAAGATTAACAACACCATTTCTCATTTTTCTCTCAATCTGCCCTGCAATGTTTTCCTCACCAGGCCCTCCCAAAAGGACAATCTTTGCATCGAACTCTTCGATGATCTTATCTCCCACAATCGCAAAATCCTCAGGATTCCATCTCCTGTTTTCTCTGTCTCCCCCAGGATTCAAGCCTACGATTCTCTCATTGATATAGAGTGCTTTACTCTCAAAAACATGGCTCCACTTTTTCTCACCTCTCTTATCCCAAAAAACATCGATTCCATTCTCACCCGGTCTCCCCCCCGCTTGAAGAGCAATATCATTCATTGCATCTACCCTGTGTCGATTTTGAAATGTTTCAGAGGGTACTTTTTTCGTTAAAAAAAGCCCAAACCCCTTGCTATCATGACCTACCTTCGATTGTGATTTGAGCAGGAGGAATAAGAGCCCCATTTTCATTGCCCCAAGCCAGGAATCAACTGAAAAAAGGTTTACAGCGATTCCAAATTCTATTTTCCTTAGTCGCAAAATAAGCCTTAGGATATCAAACAAATAGCGCTTCTTTTTTCGCAGCTCCCTTATTGGAAAAGCCCAAACATGTTCAAGGTAGTTGTAATTTTGAGCAATAGGAGCAGCTTCTGTACTGGTTAGAAGGTGAATATCTGCATCTGGAAAGCCCTTTCTAATAGCCCTGATGCTTTTAGAAGCAAGAACAAGATCGCCTATTCCTGCAATCAACACAATTAATAGTGGCTTTTTTCGGGTATTCATTTATTTCAGGTAACCAGAGGATGTCTTTTTTCGCACTACCAAGAAATATGCATGGGCTGCTTCAAGTTGTATCTTTTCACATCAAACCTTGCAAGACTGCACCTTTGCCGACAGACTCAATTACTTGATTAGTTCTGCCTCAACCTTTAGCGCCGGAAATATCCTGAGAGGGCTTTGTTCGTATACATTAGGAAATAGATTAAATATTGGCTCTAAAACAATATTCCAAACAGAGAGGCGCTTGCCAAAGATTAATTTGACCTTACATGAGGAAAACTTGAAATCAAAATATCCACACTCTCTGGCATAATAGAAAAAAGTGTTATATCCAAAAAAGTGACGGTGGGTGGGATCGTGAAAAGCAAATTGCCAGGTAAAATGCGGAACTGATATTTTCGCAGCTCCTCCCTTTTTCAAAATGCGATGGATTTCTTTCATGCCCCTATTATGATCAACTAAGTGCTCTAAACACTGACTCATTACTACCTCTTTTACTGATTCTGTCTTGAAAGGCCATGGATAGCAGTCTAGATCAAAAACTATATCAACTTTTCGTGCTTTAGGGTTTCTATCCACATTGATATGATTCTCAAGCGGTCTTCCGCCAGAACCAAGATTCAATTTCATAACAACGAACCATCACTTAAGCAATTAGAGTCTAAGATATTCTTGACACCTTCGATAACCATCGAAGAAGTAATTAAGTTCATACAATCATGGGTCTCTATTTTACAATACCCTAAGTTGCAGCCAATACATGGCAGATGGTCTATTCTCAGAACCTTATGGATATCCCCAATCGGCATCCATCGATCCTTATTGGTGGGACCCATGATGGAAATTGTCGGTATATCCAAGGCAACAGCCACATGCAGCGGGCCGGAGTTGTTACAAATGAGCATGCAGCAGGAATCGACCAGAGCCATAAATCGCCTCAGATTTCCCCCAACGTATGTCATCACCGCTCCGTTAACCATTGAGGTTATCTGATCAACAAGCCCTTTTTCCCTTGGCCCTCCAAAAATAAGTATGTCCAAAGATCCATTTTTCTTTAAATGGTTAGCGACCTCTGCAAATCTTTCTGGTAGCCACCTCTGAGTTTCGTAATATCCCCCTGGATGAATACCTATAATTGGTTTCATCCCCGCACCTTTTTCTTTTAGCCAATCTCTTGCCCATTTCTTTTCATCTACCGTCAAAAAGATCTCAGGTTTTTTGTGGTTGCTGCGGACTCCCAGAGGTTTGAGGATGTCTAATGTCAAATCAACAAGGTGTTTATCTTTTTCAAGCTTTGGTCCATTCAAATTGAAAAAAACCCGTCTGCCATATGAAGAATAGCCTATTCTCCATTTGGACCCGCTCAATAGTGCAATGAGGGCAGTCTTCACCTCATAATCGGGATAGGGATCAATAGCAAGATCAAAGCAATGTGCCCTTATCTGTTTCATAATCCGCATCTTATCGGCTAATCTTTTATTTTGATCATAAACAAATACCTTATCGACATATCGATCATGTAACAGTAATGATTGGTTAGAGGGACTGGCAAGGACGACCAGTTGGGAGTGCGGAAAAGCTACCTTAAGGGCCTTTAGCGCAGGAATAGAGAGAACAAGATCACCAATTCTATCGATTCTAATAAACAAGATCCTTTGTATGTTTTCTCCTGATCCAAAATTAGGTAATTTCTTATCAAAAATTAAGATAGCCAAAACACGCAATAAATATTTTCTGAAATTCAGATAGATATTTTTCAGGAAAGATTTCACCTGCGATCATCTACACTTTCTTCGGAATAGCAAATACCTCAATTGCATTATAAATGTGTATTCCAGCAAGATAATAGGGTATGATTGAAATACCATTTATGAGTTTCTTGCCATAATCGACTATTCCAAAATCGGGAGATAGTTTCAAACAATCGAACCCCGTTTTATCTAGATAGGCTTTTATCGTTTCAGCTGAAAAATGGTAAAGATGAACTTCCCGTTCGTCCTTAGAAAATAGCTTCATTTTTCGGCTCTTTATAATTCTATACGCAATTTGCATAACAATATCATTAACGTTTGGAACAGCTACGACCAACAGTCCATCGGGCTTCAAAATCCGATGAATTTCCGTAAGGTACCGGGTAGGATCCGTTACATGTTCCAAGACATGCCACATGGTCACCACATCGAAAGCATAGGTTGGATACTGGGCATCAAAAAGTTCCCCACAAAATATTTTGATCCCTGACTTATCAGAGGCATATTTAGCAGCATAGCGAGAAAGCTCTGTGCCACTTATCTCCCACCCACTCTTCTCTGCCAATAGCAAGAAGGCACCATCTCCGCAACCCACATCTAATAACTTACCCTTATGCCGGAATCGTTCAAGTTTCTCTAATCTCCGAGACCACATCCTGACTCTATCTTGTTTCTGGGCACCTATCCATTCCTTATAGTAACTATTATTATAATGTTCTGCCAATTCGCCTTGTTCGGGATAAGGATAAACAAACATAAGTGAACATTTATTGCATTGCAGCACTCTGAATGGTGCGTCCTCCTCGAGAACTTTAAAGTGTTTTCTCCCACATAGGTTACAGGCGAAGGGCATTTGCTCCTAGCACCTCTCGATACAATTGTTCTGTTTGTTTAACATTCCGTTGAATACTGAACATCTTTTCTGCCCTAACCCGAGCCGCCTTTCCGACCTTCCTCCTCAGGTTCTGGTCTCTTGCCAACACAATTAACTTTTCCGCAAGGCCCATCGAACTACCTGCTGGGACAATGAACCCTGACACGGTATCCTCAACTGCCTCGCCGCAGCCGCCCACATCGGTGGCAACCACTGGTTTGCCCGAACCCATAGCTTCGATCAAAGATCTGGGGAAGGCCTCAAAGAGTGAAGGCAACACAAAGATATCAATTTCATTCAGAGTCTGGGTTACGTTGTTTTGGTGCCCCGAAAAAGTAATTCTGTCCTGGATTCCAATTTTTTTAGCCAACTCCTCGCACTCTTTGAGATATTTTGAATCCACAATGTCTCCCACCAATAGTAAATGGAAATCACCCAGTTCCCACTTTATCCTGCCACAAGCCTCAATGAGGTATTTTTGCCCTTTCAGCGGTTCAATCCGAGCGATGACTGCAATCAGTAAAGTCTTATCTTTGATCCCATATGCTTGCCTGACCGCAGATGAGGGTCTCAGGTCTTCAATCTCTGAAAGGGAAACACCGTTATAAATAGTCACAAATTTGTTATTTTTTCTAACCCAGTCAAATCTAGATCGCAAGGAATTAGCCACGAGAATGAGTCTTGTCGAGAACCAGTACAGCAGATGATCAAATCTATCTCGATTAAAAGCCCTTACATGCCATATCAGTGGTACGCCCTTTATCCTGGCCACTAATCCTGCATAGAAGGTATTACGAGGCCCATCGGTATGAATAAGGTCTATCTTGTATTCGGTACTCAACTTGAGCAATTTATATAATGCCTTAAAATTCTCTTGAATCCTAAAATTCATTGCCTTTGGAAGATCCAATAAAGTCACATCAATATCCTCAGAACGTAACTTCTTCGCGAGACCGCCTTCGCTTGGAAGATTTACATGGGGACAAAACGTCGTTTTATCTAAATTAGTAACTAGATGAAAGAGACTCACCTGACCTCCGCCCTTAAGACTGCCAAAGCTTGAGAGATACATTATATTGAATGGCTTTGAAGACATCTTTTATGCAAATCGCCTCCTCAATAGCTCATCATATAGTAGTTCTATTTCGCGAATCATCCTTTCGGCGGTAAATTTCTGTTCATATATTCTTCTCCCGTTCCTTCCCATCTTCTCTCTTATTGACTTATCACTGACTAGCTTCTCTATACCAGTTGCCAATTCGTGAGGATCGCCAGGCACAACCAATAACCCGTTAACGTTGTCTTGGATCACCTCAGGAATGCCTCCCACCCGTGTCCCGATCACTGGCAATCCTACAGCCATGGCTTCTATGAGCGCCAAGGGCAGCCCTTCTCTTTCCGTTGAGGAAAACACAAAGAAATCTGACAATCTCAGAAGAGAGCTAATATTTCTCCTCCGGCCGGTAAACACAATGCTAGATGACAGCCCTAAATCGTTTACGTAAGCTTCAAGCCTCTCCGTCAAGGGCCCCTCGCCCACGATTAAAAACCGAACTTTCTGATGTCTTTTTGATACCTCCCTCCCAGCATCTATCAATACCTGATGACCCTTGTGGGGCGTAAGAGACGCAACTGTTATGGCTACAATATCATTCTCTGATAGACCAAATGACTTTCTTTCAACGTGAAATTCAACTTCAGGCTGCCTCGGTACCTCGACCCCATTATAGATCAGACAGGCTTTCTTCTTACTGATACGCTCAATTTCAACGACAAAATCCTTCACCGCTAGAGAAACGCATACGATCTTATGTGTAAAGTATGAAAGAGACCTTTCAATCAATAGGTTCCGTTTCCGGAAGGCGTTGAAGGTAGTATGCACATGGGTAATGACAACCGGGGTTCTAGCTAAAATAGCAGCCAGTCTACCAAAGGTACTGGCAAAGTAACCATGAGTATGAATAAGGTCTATATGTGATCTGCTTATTAATTTTGAAAGTGCTATTATTTGTGCAGGATTATGATAAGATTTCATCCCCAGCACCCTGACTGCAAATCCTTTGCCAATCAGCTCTTCCGCAATCTCCCCACCACCTGCCAGACACCATACCTCGGTTTCAAACCTGTTTTTATCCAAAGCCGTAACGATACTGGCTATTACCTTCTCGAGACCCCCGATCTTCAGATCTTCGACTATATGTAGAATCTTCTTCCTTGCCATTCGTATAAATCAATTTCGGCTAACTACAGAAAGCAGTTTTTCGATTCGATGGACATAGGTATGGTTTTGAAGGACTACCAGTCTCCCAAGCCTCGCTATTTTTTTTCTCTCTTCAGGATGCTCAAGATAATACCTTATTTTTTCAACCAGATCATCGGGATTAACGAAACGAGCGAGGTGTTCACCTTCTTTGAAAAGAGAAAACACATCTCTCTGGTTGTCTGAAATAACAAATGCGCCGCAGGCCAATGCCTCAAAAATTCTCGGACTTGCCTGATACACAGGAAATCTATTCTCCGGATCCTGATAGTGGGTAGCCAAAATAATTTTACTGGCACTATATACTTTTGACCATGCCTCTGGTTTTAACTCATCCCCCCTTAAAAATTTTCTCAATGGAGAGTCCAGAGAGAGTTTTTCCCATCCTGGGCCCCAGATGCCCAGATTAAAGTCGGTCAGCTTCTCAAATAATTCTTCCCTGTTTGGATAATATGACCCTACAAACGCAACATCGTTACCGTAATGTCTTTTTTCCTCAGGGGATAGCCCAACAGGCTTGTGAACATTAGGGTCACATGCAACTGGAAGCCAAATAGCACCTTTGATCCCTGCATGATTAAGAAGTTCTATTGCCTCGGTTCCCTGACAAAATACGTGGTCATAATAGGAGGCTACATCCAATATTGGTTGAAAATTGAGAGGTGCATCAATGGTCCAAAGCACCGTGACAATACCATTATCCTTTAAACTTTTCACAGTCAGACCTGTTATTCTATGGCCCCCTGTCACAATTGCGACGTCAGGTTTCGTTTTTGATGCCAGAGATACCATTTCTTTATTGATATGCTGGAGATCGAATTGATGTAACCATTGCATCCGTTGCCTTATTATCCCAGGTATAATGTGCCGCCTATCATCAAAAATGATAAGATCATGTCCTAGTGCCTTAATGGCACTTTCGATATATTCGGTAATGGTTATGAAGTGAGGATTATGGAATCCAGAAAAAAGGACCCTCATTTTTTTTGAGCCTTAATGATTGCGTGAATTGCCAAACCTAGGAATACTAAACCCATCATTGCTAGCATTGGCATTAGGCGAGAGGTCATTTTTTTAAAAAGCGAATAGGGTATAAATGGAACAAAACTACCGGTATGCTTTTCTATTTGAAATCCTCTTTCTTTAAGCTGTTTAGTTAGCGCTCTGCCTGTATAGACTCTGACATGATTGTCACCTCTTGCTGTATAATCAACAAATGGCCTCATTGCTGTCCAAAATAATCTGATTTTTCAATTCGGGCTCAAAGATATCAACTACTTATCACCCTTAAAACATGAATTTCAATTTCAGGTTGTCTTTATCTGGAGATGCTGT